>DATBCP010000409.1:0-15797 GCA_036270435.1 Rhizomicrobium sp.
TGGGATTAAGTTTGGTCTCCGCGATCGCCAAGCTGCATGGCTTCCGCCTTGTCATTAATGGAAGGCCGGGGTGCACCATCGAGATCATCTGCCCCGATTCCAGCATCTCCCGCTGAACTGCGCATGGCCGCCGTTTTGTGGCCGCCATTGGACTAAAGCCGAATTTAATGGCGTCCTCTGAGCGCGACACCTAATTCATTCGTCAGAAGAACTCCGCTGTCGACAAATGGAATAGGTGCGATATGCATGCGTTTGGTGGAACGATCATCCTGTTGACTACGGTCTTTCTGACGGTTGAGACCGCCATGGCGGCCGAGGTGTCACCGCCGCTCCGGCTCCGGTTTCCTTTCGAGAATCTTCTCACGGAAGACGGCAGCACAACGGCCTCGGTCAGCCCTCACCGCCACTGCGCGATCAGTGGCGAGCAGGCCATGCGTATCGAGCGCGATACGTCAGATCCCTGCCTCGCTGCCGATGCGGCCCCGGGCGGGGCCTGCTTTGGTCGCCTCGGATTAGGCAAGTTGCAATCCGAACGCAGCTTGTTGCCGCGCGATGGCCGGCACTGCGCAGAATGACACCAGGCTCGTCCTTGCGAGGCTTTGACCCATCCAAAGGAGTAACTGACATGCCGAAAATTGTTCGTGTCCTATACGCCGGCCTTATAGATGGATATCTCAAATTCACTCGTGGCGTTCCCAAAATCGATCGCCGTCTCGTCGGCCAGCCTAACCCGGCCGTCGGTCCCGAAAACGCTCCAAGCGACAAATCGATCTTCGACCCGCATCTTGAATCAGGGATGCCCTAAGCGGCAGCAGTTGCAGCAGGATCGCAAGCGGAGCGACGACAACCATGATTGATTTGAATGCAAATCGGCTGAAGTCCTCGACGATCCATCGCCGCGGTATCGCGGTCCATGAACCTGTTAGGGACGTGACCGCCAAACTCTGCCGTTCCAGTGTGCCATGACCGGCATCGTAAAACTCGCGCTGCAAAGACCCTACACATTCGTCGTGATGGCGGTGCTCATTTTGATCTTTGGCGTCTCGGCTGCGCTGCGCACGCCAATCGATATTTTCCCCGACATCAATGTGCCGGTCGTCAGTGTCGTTTTCAGCTATAGCGGCCTTTCACCGGATGATATGGCGGGGCGGGTGGTCACCTTCTATGAACGCGGCCTCACTACCAGCGTCGGCGATATCGAACACATCGAATCTCAGTCGATTCCGAATTATGGGATCATCAAGATATTCTTCCAGCCCACCGTCAATATCAACGCCGCCCTGGCGGAAGTGACCGCCATGTCCCAGACCGTGCTGAAGCAGATGCCGGCCGGGATCACACCACCCACGATCCTCAGCTTCAACGCCTCCAGCGTTCCGATCCTGCAGCTGGCGCTGTCCAGCAAATCGTTGCCTGACACCACGCTGTTCGACGACGCGTCCAGTTTCATCCGTCCGCAACTGGCATCCGTCGCGGGCGCCTCCATACCATTGCCCTATGGCGGCAAGGTACGGCAGGTCCAGGCCGACCTCAACCAACAGGCGCTACACACTTATGGCATATCGGCCAATGACGTCATCAATGCGCTATCGATCCAGAACCTTACCACGCCGATCGGCACCCAGAAGATCGGCAAGTTCGAATATAAGGTGAACCTGAACGGCTCGCCTTCGGCAATTACCGATTTCAACGATCTGCCGGTGAAAACCGTCAATGGCACCGTCATCTATATGCGCGACGTCGCCTATGTCCATGACGGCGCGCCGCCGCAAACCAATGTTGTGCATGTCGACGGGCAAAATGCCGTCCTGCTGTCGGTCGTCAAAACTGGAGCGACGTCGACATTAGCAATCATTTCCCAGATCAAGCAGCTTCTGCCGTCCGTTCGAGCCACCTTGCCCTCGAGCCTGAACATTGCTGCGGTCGGCGACCAATCTCCCTTTGTCACCAGCGCGGTGTCGGGAGTCATGCGGGAAGGCGTGATTGCCGCCGTACTCACTGCCCTGATGATCTTGTTGTTCATCGGCAGCTGGCGCTCGACCGTGATCATTATCACCTCGATCCCTTTGGCCATATTGGCGTCGGTGGCCGCGCTTTCGGCGCTGGGCGAAACCATTAATATCATGACTCTCGGCGGATTGGCCCTGGCGGTGGGCATCCTGGTCGATGATGCCACGGTCACGATCGAGAATATCAACTGGCACCTGGAACGCGGCAAAGATGTCACCAGCGCTATCATGGACGGCGCCCACCAGATCGTAGTTCCGGCGACAGTTTCGCTGATGTGCATCTGCATCGCCTTTGTCCCCATGGTCGGACTGGGCGGTGTGGCGGGCTATCTATTCCGCCCGCTGGCCGAGGCCGTGCTGTTTGCCCTGGTGGCGTCCTACCTGCTGTCGCGCACCCTGGTGCCTACCATGGCAAACTATCTGCTGCGGGCCCGCGCCGGTCCCTCGGCGTCCAATCGCTTCATTCTCGCCCGCATCCAGCAGGGATTTGAGCGCAAGTTCGAGCGGTTTCGCGCCCACTATCGCGGTATTCTGCAACTGTGCCTCCAAAATGGCCGCAGGCTGGTCATCGGATTCCTGGCTGTCACCTTTGCCTCATTTGCACTGGTGCCTTTGCTGGGATCGGACTTTTTCCCCAGCACCGATGGCGGACAGATAAAGATCCATGTCCGGGGCCAGACCGGCCTGCGAATTGAAGAGACGACCCGGCTGAGTGACCGGATCGGCGAGGCCATCCACGGGATCATTCCCTCCGGCGAACTGGACGGGATCGTCGACAATATCGGCGAGAGCGTCAGCGGCATCAACATGGCCTACAACAATTCGGGCACCATCGGAGACAATGATGCCGACATACTGGTCAGCCTGAAGCCCAGCCACGCGCCTACCGCCGATTATGTTCAGAGGATGCGCGAGCAGTTGCCGCGGATGTTCCCCGGAACGACTTTCTCGTTCCTGCCGGCGGACATGGTCAGCCAGATTCTGAATTTCGGCTCGCCGGCGCCGATAGATCTGCAGGTGGTGGGCGATCTTCAGACCAATCGACGCTATGCGAACGCGTTGCTGGCAAAGATCAAGGCCATTCCCGGCATCGCGGACGCCCGTATCCAGCAGGCCTTTGCGCTGCCCACCTTGAACGTAAACATGGATCGCTCGCTGGCGGGTCTTGTCGGGCTGAATGAAGGCAGCGCGGTCACGGCCTTGCGCACCACCCTGTCGGGCAGCGCTCAGACCTCTCCCACTTACTGGCTGGACCCCAAGACCGGCGTTTCCTATCCGGTTTCGGTGCAGACACCGTCCTACGGCATCGACACGCTGCAGGGCCTTATCAATCTGCCCTTGACCCTCGGCAGCGGCACCAGCGCGAACCCCCAGGTGCTGGGCGGCCTGGCGCCGGTACAGCGCGGCTTCAGCAACGCCGTGGTCTCCCACTACAACGTGCGTCCGGTGATCGACATCTATGCCACCCCGCAAGGGCGAGACCTGGGCGGCGTGGTGGCTGACATCCACAAGGCCATGCAATCAGTGGCGCACGACGCTCCGGCGGGCACGACCACCGTGTTGCGCGGCCAGGCGGCGACAATGACAAGCGCCTATCAGCAACTGTTCATCGGTTTGGCCTTCGCGATAGTTCTCATCTATCTTTTGATCGTGGTGAACTTCCAGTCCTGGCTGGATCCGTTTGTCATTGTCGCGGCGTTGCCCACGGCGCTTGCCGGCATCGTCTGGATGCTGTTCACCACCGGCACCACACTGTCCGTGCCTGCCCTGACCGGTGCCATCATGTGCATGGGCGTGGCCACGGCCAACAGCATCCTGGTCATTGCATTTGCCCGCGAACGCATGGCGCTGGGCGACGATGCGTGGGCGGCCGCCATGGCGGCCGGCAGCACCCGCTTCCGCCCTGTGCTCATGACCGCACTCGCCATGATCATCGGCATGCTGCCCATGGCGATCGAGCCGGGCCAAAACCAGCCGCTGGGACGGGCAGTGATCGGCGGACTAGCCTTTGCAACCTGCGCCACCTTGTTGCTGGTTCCCACTCTGTTCAGCCTGGTGCATCGCCGGAAATCTTCGCTGCAAGGAGAAAGCCATGGAACATGATGACCAACAGGAACCGATTGCGCCGCCAGACACGCGGCGGCTGAAGCGTATCGGTTTGGTCGTGGCCACCCTGGCGGCCGCCATCGTCGCCATGGGCGTAGGAATGAGGTTTCACGGCCAGCAGAGCGTCACGCAATGGTCGAAAAGTCAGGCGCTGCCCACCGTCTCCCTGGTACATTTCACCGGAGGCACGACGGGCGACAGCATCAGTCTGCCGGGCAATATCCAGGCCTTCAACAAGGCCGCCATCTATGCGCGGGTCAGCGGCTATCTCAAAAGCTGGCAGACCGACATCGGCAGTCCGGTCAAGGCAGGGCAACTTCTGGCGGTGATCGACGCTCCCGACCTGGACCAGCAATATGCCCAAGCCAAGGCCAATCTGATGATGGATCAGGTCAATGAGCGTCTCGCGCTGCTGACCGCCCAACGCTGGCAGGCACTTCTCGCGCAAAACGCCATCGCCCGGCAGGACGCCGATACCAAGACCGCTGCCGCGGACGCCGCGAAAGCGGTCACCGCCGCGGCGCGGGCCAACCTGGAGCAATTGGCTGCGATGGAATCATTCAAGAATGTCAGAGCTCCGTTCGACGGCATCGTGACGGCGCGCACGACGGACATCGGCGCGCTGATCAATGCGGGCAATTCGGGTCAGCAACTGTTCGAGGTATCCGACCTGCGTTCGGTCCGGATATATGTCCAGGTACCCCAGATGATGTCCGGCCAGATTTCCATGGGTATGCAAGCGACCTTCGTCTTGCCGCAATATCCGGGTCGGCAGTTTCGGGCGACGGTCGCCTCTCTTTCGCATGCGATGGATACCGCTTCCAAGAGCATGCTGGTCGAGCTTCATGCCGAAAATCCCGACAGCACGCTATTCTCTGACGCCTATTGTCAGGTGCACTTTCTCCTTGCGCCGTTGCCAAACAGGCTGCTCCTGCCCGTGACCGCGATCATACAGTCGAACCAGGGATCTCAGGTCGCTGTTCTCGAGAAAAACAATCATGTCGCCCTGAAACCTGTGCAGATCGGCCGGGATCTGGGCGACAGCGTCGAAGTGACAGCCGGGCTTTCGCCACAGGACAAGGTGATTAACTCGCCGCCCGAAACAATCCAAACGGGAAATATGGTGCGCGTCGCCAACGCCAGTCAGAGTTGAATTATCAGACAGGAAAATGGTTGCCGAACATAGGCAGGTCGCTGACGGAGTCGGCTTCGGTTGCCTCGTCTTGAAGAATACCCAGTGCTCGGCAAGCCTGCCATCCTCGAAACGAACACATCTGCCGCAATCCACGAAGCAGGACGGCCATGACCGGAGAAACGGCCATGTGCGATAATATAATCGCCCTCGGCCATGATCAGTTGGTATTCGTAGCGCAAGGTACTCGGTGGTCGAACAGTCCCTTACCGGTCTCGTCAGACATCGCTTGGGGCGGCCCTACTCTCTGCGTAAAAACAGATAATCGGCCGAGTAAGACTGCGCTTGCAGAGCACCTGCTATCGCACAAGGGCCGCTGAGCCCGCCGTCTTTTGTATTGAGCCGTAAGACCGTTGTTACTGAACTCAAGCGACCATCATGGTGTTCGACGACCTCGTTCGCGATGCAGCCTAATCGTCAGGATGCTCTGCCGGCTTGCTGTGTGGCGCCATCGGATGATGGGCATTCCAGGCGGCAATCCGGTCTTCCAACCGGAGGTTCATGAGAATGGCGATGGTTCCCATCCCCAACGCCACCGACACGAAGAAAATGAAAACGAGGGGGCGCACTTGGACCCGGCTCTTCTTGCGGCCGCCCACACGAATGCGAAAATATTTCTGTCGTGCAGTCATTGCAGGTTCCCCGCAACGATCGGCTTGAAGTGCACCCGGCGCGTGATCGCCGGGTGCATTCACGGCGCCCTCTAAAGCGCTTGTGATAGTCCGAAGAAGACGCCGCGCCGGGCGCCGAATTGCGGCGCGCCCACGCCGATGCCTGTGCCATTGCGGATGTTGTAGATCTCATCCGTCAAGTTGATCACGTCGAAGCGGGCGGTGATGCCTTTCCAGCCCGGGAAGTCAAAGGTGTGGCTGACGCCAGCGTTCACGCTGACATAACCCGGCAAATGGTCGCCATTGGGTGTCGCGCCACCACTCCTGAGACCCGATCCGTAGATGAAGGTGGTTGAGAAGAGCGTGCCGTCCCAATTGTAGGAAGCGCCGCCGGACAGCGAAATGATCTGCTGGTGGTCTAGAGGGATGTAGTGGGAGGTGATATAGGCGAGGTCGTCGGGATTGAAATTGAACTGGCTTGAGACAATGTTCCTGCCGGCATCCCGCTCGTAGCTGGCGTTGAAATAGGTGTTGAGATTGCCCGCGCTATACGAAGCCGTGAACTCCACGCCATATTGCCGGCCGGTGCGATAGTTGAACGGGGTCAGGATGATTGGCGCGCCGAACTGGCCTTCGTCAATGAGATAGGAATCGGCTTTGTAGTAGCTGTCCAGCCCCAAGGAAATTTCGTCCGTCAATTTGTGGACGACGCCGGCATCATAATAATCCGCGCGTTCTGCCCGGGACACATTGTCGGTGTGATCCGCTGCCGCCGTGGTGTTGTCGAGCAGGGCAATATCTGTGGTCGCGACCAACTCGTAAGGCGGTGGCGAGAAGTAGCGGGCGTAGCCAAGATGAAAGGTGGTGGCATCGTCGGGTTTCCACACCAGATTGGCGCGCGGGGATATCTGGTTCTCCTTATCGAAAGCCTGGTACTGGTCATATCGTACGCCGGCATTGAGCGTCAGCCCGGCGAACAACTTCCATTCGTCCTGAGCATAGAAGCTGTAACTCCAGACGTGTTTGGGGCTGTTATCGGCGATTGTGAGCGGCACATCGGAAGTCTGGCAAGTCTGCGTGGGATCGGTGCAAAGCGAGTTGGAGTTGGGGGGACTAACCGGATCGCCGGAGTCAACCGGCAGAACACGAGAGGACGTTCGGCTCACAATGTCGTCAGCCTGATAGAGTGCGCCAAAACGGATGGTATGGCTGTCGCCCCAATGCCAGGCGCCTTCCGCCTGCCCGCCCCAGGCCTGGTCACGCTTATAGGCGGTTTGGCCGATGCCGTTGTAGAGAATATCGCCGACATTGTTGCCGGGCGTGAAGAACAGGCTGGAATAGCGGCCAAAACCGGAAATCTGCCAGTCGAACGAACCTTCGGAACGCAGATAGCTAAGGATCGCGTAATGGGTGATCTCGCGCTGACGTTCGTCCAGCAGCTCGGACGGAAACGCGGTCTGCCCGTTGGCCTGCAGCAGGAAGTTGCCGCTGCCCCCGGGATCTAACGGGCCAAGCCCGACAACGCCACCAATCCCTGATGGTTGCAGACCCCGCTGGTTGGGAATCTGGAACATGGAATTGGACGTGCCCAGGATGGCGGTGATGCTGGAATTCTGGTCCAGAATGTCCTGGGCATAGGCAAAGCCGTGCCATTGCTTGGTACGGTCATGCAGCGGATTGGCGCTGCCGTCCGGGCTTTCGATACCCAATTGATTGGTATTGTAGTCGCCGGAGATGAAAAAATTCAGATGACCCACAGAGCCGCCATAGGCGATTGAGGGTTCCAGCATGGAATGGCTGCCGCCATACATGCTGATCGCGCCGCCATTTTCGAATATGCCGGTCTTGGTCTGGATGTCGACGATGCCGCCTGTCACAAGGCCATATTCGGCCGGCAGCGCGCCGTCGATGACCTTCACGCTTTGCGCAAGCCGCGGGTCCAGGCTCTGGCTGAATACCGAAATGCCCTCCGGCAGGATGACCCCGTTGAGGCGGTACTGCAGGGCGTTATGCTCACCGCGGATATGAAGCTGTCCGAAGCTGTCCTGGGCCACTCCTGGCACTTGCAGGATCACCGAATTGAGTGGAAGATTTTCGCCGCCGGGCTGGGCCTGAATATCCTGGGCCGTGATGGTGTAGGTGGAGGCGCCGACTTGGGTCTGGATGGCGTCACGCGCTGCAGCCAACTTTTGGGCGGTCACGGTGATATCTTCTACAGGCTGCGCTTGGGCAAAATCCTGGACGGCCACAACAGCGATTGCCGAAACGGTCGCAAGCAAAAACGGGCGGAACATAGTCTTAATCCCTTTACACGGGCTCAGGCCGGTACACTGGTTTCCTGAGCAAATTGAATTTCCATAAGCGGCATGACAACCGAGATGGCCGCCAACAGACGCAATCAGATTGTCGGAAATTCAGTGGCGAGGAGGCGCGCGACTGTTCCAGCGGAACGATGCAAAAGTCGCTACAAACCGCGAAATGCTTCGCGTTCCAAACGGGGATACGAGCTGCGCGGGAAGCGCAAAGACATACCATGCACCCCCCACAAAATGTCCGCTCTGCAAAATCTCCTTGCAGAGCGGACAATTCAAGGAATCGTCACCGAGGGGCAAATTACCGGGCTTTGCCGGGTTGTTGTTCAGATGCAATGCAGCGTTGGCCACGTCGTGACCAACGGAATGAATATGGCTTTGCGTAAGAAAGCTTTGGATCGAAAAGGCAAAAAGGACAAAGGCGACAAGGATCAGCCGGGCAGAGACAATCTGCCCGCCGAAGCTGTTCCGTGTCTTTGTTATCCCGCTCATTTTTATGCGTCGCCGCAAGATTCGGTCACCGTAACGCAACCACCGGGCAGCGTCATCCCCGGACCTGTCTCAATTTTTGTCATAAATGCCCAAGCCATTGATAGATATAGCAATTTCGTTACTGAAGTCACGATGGGCGTTTAAGCAATGATGGCTTGCCACCATCATGACGCAACCTGAGTAGCGAACAGCAATGTTGCCGCGCCGCAAAGCGTGGCGACGGTGGTGAATAATTTCGGATGCGCGTGATGGCTCTCCGGCAGCAAATCGCTGGCACCGATATAGAGGAAGAAGCCGGAAAATATGGCCAGGATGATGGAGATGGCACTCGTTGGGAGGGATATGAAAAGGCTGGCGGTGGCGCCGATGACCGGCGCGATGGCGTCCATCAATAGCCAGCGCAGCGCCAAACGGCGATGTCCGCCATTGCGAACCACGACGTTGACTGTATTGAGACCATCGGAAAAATCGTGCACCAGCACGGCAATCGCCACCACAATTCCCACCGCGCGGCTCGCCTGGAAGGCGATACCGATGGCGAAGCCGTCGAGCGCGCTGTGCGCGGAAAAACTGCCTGCGCCCAAGAGGCCGCGGCTGTGATTGTGGCAGTCCTGGCCGTCGCCATGGGCGTGCAGCACCACCGCGCGATCGATCAGCGTGTAGAGAAAGAAACCGCCTGCGCAAAGCAGCATGATGTTGCGGGAGCCCCATGCCGCGCCGGTTTCCAGGGCCTCCGGTATCAGATCGAAAAGTGCAACACCGATGACCGCGCCGGCACTGAATCCCAGGACAAGATGAAGGCGGTCGCGCAGGGATATGGCGAACAGCCCACCCGCCATGGTGGCCAAAAAGGCGCAACAGGCTATGGGGATGACGAGAAATGCGTTCATGCAGACCCGCCGTGTGCAGGATAGCTGTCCTGAAACTTGAGCAAGCGGCCGGCATTGGCCATCACCGCCAGCGTGCCGGCATTGTGCAGGACAGCCGCGACCAGCGCGCCACTGGCGCCAAAGATTCCCGCCGCCGCCAGACCGATGACCGCGGTGGTCCAGCCAAGGCCGACCCCTACATTGACCAGGATGGTGCGCCGGCAGCGCCGGCTGAGGCGGATGCAGGTCCCCAAGCGGCGCAGGTCATTGGTCATCAATACCAGATCGGCCGAGGCCAAGGCGACATGGGTACCTCTCGCTCCCATGGCGACGCCGACCGCGCCCGCCTTCAGCGCCAGCGCGTCATTGATGCCGTCCCCGACCACCATGGTGCGATAGCCATGTTTCGCTTCGGACAGGACGAACTGCATCTTCTCATCGGGAAGGGCCTCGGCGCGCACTTCGGTGATGTTGAGTTGACGGGCAACGCGTTCGGCCACCGGGCGGCGATCGCCGGTGATCATGATTTGATGATCCAGCCCCAGTTGCCTGAGATCGCCGATCGCTTCTTTTGCTTCCGCCCGCAATTGGTCCGCCAGCAGCACCCAGCCCAGAAAATTATCGCCCTTGGACACGCCGGCGATCGGTCCCATATGGTCTGCCGGAGGCTCCGTCACTGCGATGCCCAGACCTTCGAACAGTGCGCTACGGCCCAACGCCACTTGTTCCCCGCTCAGCGTGCCGACAATGCCCAATCCTCGCGTCTCCTTGAAATCGCTAATGGCCAGCCGATCGCTGTCAGACACTTCCAGACCCACCGCACGGCTGACGGGATGGCTGCTCGCCGCGCCCAGGCTCCCTGCCAGGCGTATCAGCTGCGTTTCCTGCACGCCCCGCACCGGCGCGGTACCCATCAGCCGCAACTCGCCCAGGGTCAGGGTGCCAGTCTTGTCGAACACGATGGCATTGACGTTTGCCAATTGTTCCAGAAATGCCGATCCCTTAACCAAGATGCCGTGGCGGCTGGCAACCGCGATGGCGGCGATGGAGGTCGCGGGCGCAGCCAGGACTAAAGCGCATGGGCAGGACGCCACAAGGACCGCCAGCGCGCCCACGGTGCTGCCGGTAAGAAACCAAAGGGATGCGGTCAGCAGCAGGACGAAAGCCATGTAGCCGCCGGCATAGCGTTCCAAAAGGCGCGTCACGGCCGGCTTGATGTTTTCCGCGTCCTGCATCAGGGCGATCACCCGCCCAAGCGTCGTTTCCGCCCCTACCCGCAAGACTTTGATATTGAGTAGACCGTCGAGATTGATCGATCCGTTGTAGACCTCGGCGCCTACCGCGACATCCATCGGCACGGACTCGCCGGTGATGGACGACATGTCCACGCTCGAGGCGCCCGCAAAGACCCTGCCGTCGGCGGGAATGCGGTCTCCGGCACGCAACTCGACCAGGTCTCCCGCTCGCAAATTCGCCGCCGGCACTTCCTCGACTATTCCCGTAGCGGTCAAGCGCCGGGCGGTGCTTTCCGTCAACTTGGACAACGCGCGGATCGCTTCCTGCGAGCCGAGCAGCGAGCGCTCTTCCAGAATGTGACCGACCATCATGATCAGGGGAAGGAGCGTGGCAGTAATCAGGTCGCCACTGGCCCAGGCCGCAATGAAGGCGAGTGCGATCAATTGATCGGTGATGCCATGAAGGTCCGGATAGCGCAGGCTCCGCCAGGCTGTCTGCAGCGCCGGCACTCCGACCAATACCGCCGCGACCCCGGCGATAAGTTGCGCCACGTCCTTCTGAGCCGGATTCCAGGTCTCCAGCGCCACCGAGAGGATCAGGGCGCACCCAGCAGCAAGGGAAAGGCTCAAGCGCCATGCCAGCGAGCGCTGCTCCGTATCGCTGAGCAATACCGTGTCATGCACCGCCGAATGCGGAAGAGCTGCGTGCGATACCGTCATGGTGTCCCTCCGGGAAGGAGCAGTCGCGTCGAACCGTCCGGGGAAACAACCTGGACATGGCCGGCTTTTTTCAGAATCGGTCCTATGCGGTCGTAATAGAGCCGCGACATCTGCATCGCGTGGGACATGCCGGAATCGCCCTTCGCCAATGCCGTTATGGAAGCGGTGGCCGCACTGGCGTCGGAAACCGCTTCTTGCGCTCCCGCCGTGGCGCTGGTGGTGATGCGATCTTTCATCTGGTTGGCTTCCTGCATGGAAAGCTCGGCATTGGTGCGCGCCATGGCGATGCCCTGTTCCGCTTCCTGCGTTACAACCAGCACGCTGTCGAAAGCATCCTTGGCGCCGCCGGGAATCGATGGCACCAGGTCGACGCGGCTGACGGTGATGCCCAGGCCGGCTCCTTTTTCGGACAGATCCAAAAGGCGGCGGTTCACCGCATTCAAGAGATCGCTGCGCAGACGTTCGCGGCGGGCCGCTTCCGCATTGCGCGCCGCGATCTCGGGGCGCGCCACCAGGACGGTATCAAGGTCGCGGGTGGCCAGGCTGTCCACGGTACTGGCGATGAACAGGCGCTGGAGCGCCGGCTCAATGTGGCCGGCAGCGATCATATAGGCTTGCGGGTCGTTGACCTGATAGTAGAGCTGCGCCGTCAGATGGACGATGCTGGAGTCCCCGGTGAGCAGGAATCCGCTGTTCGAGCGCGATTGCTCACTGGGAACATAGCCCAGAATAGTGAGGCTCTCGCTGTCCGCGGCGCCATCGACAAAGCGGGCGATGCGAAGCTGCATCTGGCGGGCAGGTCCAGGGACTAAGACCACCTGCTCAATTGGCTTGGGCCAGGCCAGCAGGAGACCGGGACCTTGGACCCGCGCCACCGTTCCCAGCCGGATGATCACCGCCTGGCTGTCGGGAGACACTTGCTGAATATTGGAGACCAGCCAACCGACCGCAATGGCGATGGCCCCCACAAGCAGAAAGCGGAAGGACAACGATACCGCCTGGCCCCAGGGTCCGACCTCGCGCAAATCCTGCTCGCGTGTGTCCTGGGCGATCTCGCTCATCGGGAACGCCCTGCCCCGGCATTGGGACCTTCGCTCAGGGCCCGGAAGGGCGCCGAATCGGTCCGCAGGATCATGGTGGTGCTTGGCCCGATCACCGTATTCAGCGAATCGAGCGAGCGCAGCATGGTGTACAGCTGCGGATCGCTCGCATAGGCCTTCTTGTAGATGTCGGCGGCGGCGATCCGGCCCTTGGCTTCGATGTCCGCCACATCGGCCTTGGCCTGCGCAACGACCACCCGCGAATCCCGATCGGCATCCGATTGGATCTGCGCTGCCATCCTTTGGCCTTCGGCGGACCGCTGGGCGGCAACCGTCTGCCGCTCGGCCTGCATACGGTCGATGGTCGCCGTGAGCGTGGCATTGGGAAGGGTCAGGCGTTCAAGCCCCACCTGACGCACCGTGATGCCATAGACCCGCAGAGCCTGTTCATCGACACGCTTTTGCAGCGCGGCCTCGAACTGCGGCAGATGGATCTTGGAGGTATCGGTATTGACCAGACTGGCGAGGTCGAAACTTCCCGCCGTGATTTCCAATGCCGATCCCATGAAACTGCGCAGTTGTTCAGCCGCCACCTGTGGCTGGTTGCGCACCGCTCGCAGGAATTGCCGCACATGGTCCGCGTCAGCGGGAATTTGCCACGCGATATAGGCCTGCACCAGAATGCGCAGGCCGTCCCGAGTCCCCACATCATGAAGGCCGCTGGAGGTGGTGCGAAGGCGCAGGTCGACAGGTATTCCACTCTCGATGGGTGCGGGAAGCTTCAGCGCCAGGCCAGGCGTCACCACCACGCGGACGGGGTTGCCGAAACGGGTGATCACCACCGCCTCCCCAGGGCTGACCGTTACCAGGCAGGCGGAAATCAAAAGCCCCACCACCACGATGGCCGCAATGATCAGCCTGCGGCTGTACCAAAAGGTGAGATCGGGTTCCTCATCGTCATGGTGATGATGATGGTGGTGATGGTGGTGTCCATGATGGCCGTGGTCATGTACCATAGCCTGCTCCTTTATTTTTCATCATCGTCTCCGGGAGTTGGCGGCGGTGTGTTGGCGGCTCCGCCCGATGAGGTTCCTGATCGAAGATCCAGTGTCGGCATCTGATTGGCGGGTATCCGGCTGTCCAGGATGTTTACCTGCATGTCCGGCCTGAGGGCTTTGCCGACCGATTGCAGCCGGCGCTCGAATAGGAAGGCTGCGCCATCTTGGCGATAGGCCGTGACGTCACCGGCAAACAATGCGGTGTCCACTTTCGCCTGGTTCACCATTTCGGCACTGGCGGCGGCGGCGCCGGCGCGCATGGTCTCGGCGTCGGCGCGCGATTTCAAAACCTGACGCGCCGCCTCGCCCCTGACCGAGGCGACCCGGGTTTCCGATCGAATCCCCGCAGCCTGCACATCCTGATAGGCCATGGCGGCGGCGGCGGGAGGATGGATGGCCTCGATCACCACGCCCAAAATGTCTATGCCGGAGGAAAGAACATTCAGGCGTTGCTGAAGCTCGCGCTGGAAACCCTGGATGAACTTCTCGCGATTTTGGCCCAGAACGTCGGGGATGGTGTAACGGGCGAAATAGCGCGCCAGCATGCGGCCGGCCGCCGCCCGGATCAGGCTGTCCGGCGTCGCAACGCTGTAAACCGCGTCATAAGCCGCCTGATCGGAAAGCCCCACGCGATAGAGTATCTGCAAGTCGATATTGACGACCTCGAAGGTTTCTTGGCCATTGCGATTGCTGGCCACCAGATAGCTCGCCTCCGAAGGATGTGAGGCGTCCCATAGCCGTTCCGAAGTCTGCGGCGGCGGCCCTTCGATCGTCGCAACGTCGCTCCCGGAAGAGGTTTCAGCGCCCGGCAAAGCACCGCTCTCCGAGGGGAAAAGGATGGGGATCTCGTGGATCACACCATATTCCACCGGCTTCAATATCCCCAGCGGCCAGGGCAGATGGATATGGAGGCCGGAATGGAATACGGCCTGGGGACGCCCCAGCGCCTCGTAAACCGCCCGTTCGCTGAGGTTGAGCGCGGTGATGCCGGTCATCAGCCATCCGGCAAGAGCAAGGCCCATCAGCGCCGGCAATGCGGCGCGCCGGATAAACCGCAGCGCCCAGCTTCGTCCCAGATCTATGCCGACCTGCCGGCTGATGGCCGCGCTGATCGCCCCCAGGCTGGGACGCTCAAGGCGCAGCAGCCCCGCCACAAGACTTTCGGCATGCCCGCGTCGGCTTTGAAGGGGCGGCAAGGGCATGAAGAAATAAGTGACGCCGCGCAGGAACAGTTCGGCGGCAACCAACCCTGTCGCCAGCATGGCGACACGATCCAGGATCGTCCACCATTCGAGCTGCAGCCAGCGGCAGAGAAAACCCAAAGCAAAAAATAGAAGATTGGCCAACAGCAATCGCAGCAAAAGGCTAAGCGCTGTCGCAGACGGTGCCAGGCGCTCCGCAGCGCTGAACTTGCGCTCCAGCACCAGAAGCGGAAAACAGGCGCCGATCAGACAGCCGAAAATCCACTGGTCCGCCTGCGTCGAAGGCATGCCGGCCACGGGTCTCCAGCCTCGATATTCGAAATAAAGAGATGCGACAGCGCCGATCAAAATCAGGATCAATGGCAGCCAATCACCCCACCAATCGATATTGGCGGCAAGGTTGCGGCCCCGGTCGAAATGGCCACGGGCTCGTTCCAGAGCGGGATGCAAAACCTTTCCGCTGCGCCGGACCGGCACCGGCCTCGGCCGCACCCCGCGCCAAAGCGCCATCGCAGTGGCATATGTGCTGAGGAAGGTGCCTGCGATCAGAACAACCGGCGCGGCGATCTCAAGACAAAGCCCCGCCAGATACGGCGGAAGCCGGGGCGAAAACAATGCTCCGCCCGCCAGGCCCGCCGCCAACAGCAGGAAGGCCAATCCGGGTACCAGTTCCGGCCTGGACGGCCGCGGGCCGCCAGAGTTTATGTCTTTATTCAAGCAATTGTTCCTCCAGGCGACGACCCGCGGCGGCTATGCTTTGGCCAGCCCGCGGCAATGCCGATGCACAAGCCGCCTGCCGGTGGCTTGCTACATGCGCCTAGAGGTGAGGAGGACCACGCGTTTGATGGTCATAGCCAGGAAAATCAGTCCGCTGAACCGCTGGCTGGGGCCAAGGTTGCAGTGCCAACCCAATCGGTATCGCGAGCAGGGAAATGATGTTCGGCGCGATGA
>DATBCP010000410.1:0-22739 GCA_036270435.1 Rhizomicrobium sp.
TTGCGCAGCATCTGGGTCACGGTCAGCACCAGGTCGGTGGCGGTGACGCCTTCGCGCAGCTTGCCGGTGAGCTTGAAGCCGACGACTTCCGGGATCAGCATGGAGATGGGCTGGCCCAGCATGGCGGCTTCCGCCTCGATGCCGCCCACGCCCCAGCCCAACACCGCCAGGCCGTTGATCATGGTGGTATGGCTGTCGGTGCCCACCACGGTGTCGGGAAAGGCAACCTCGACCGTCTTCTTGGTCTTCGGGTCCTGGGCCTTGCGGGTCCACACTGTCTCGGCGAGATATTCCAGATTGACCTGGTGGCAGATGCCGGTGCCGGGCGGAACCACGCGGAAATTGGCGAAAGCCTGCTGGCCCCAGCGCAGGAAGGTGTAGCGCTCCTTGTTGCGCTCATATTCGACGGCGACGTTCTTCTTGAAGGAATCCTTTTTGCCGAAATTGTCGATCATCACGCTGTGATCGATCACCAGGTCCACTTCCGCCAGCGGGTTGATCTTTTCGGGATTGCCGCCCAGGCTTTTCATGGCATCGCGCATCGCCGCCAGGTCCACCACCGCCGGCACGCCGGTCAGGTCCTGCATCAACACCCGTGCGGGCCGAAAGGCGATTTCGCGGTCGGATGTGCGCGTCCTGGCCCAATCGACCACCGCCTGGATATCATCCCGCTTGACGGTCTGGCCGTCTTCGTGACGCAACAGGTTTTCCAGCAGCACCCGCAAGGAGTAGGGAAGCTTGGAAAGGCTCTTGAGACCATTCTTCTCCGCCGCCGCGAGACTGAAATAGGTATAACTCTTGTTGCCGACCTTGAGCGTCTTGCGGCATTTGAAACTGTCCAGGCTCTGCGTCACGGGAGTGCCTTCCGTTAAGAATTTGAACGGACCTCGGTTTAGTCACAATCCCGCCCAAAAGGAAGGCGCGAAACCGTCTCACCCGGTCTTTTCGGGTGGTCCTGGACCGGCTTGCCGCGCGCATTGCCGGAAGCGTGACGCAACCCCGTACCCCGCCTACGTATCTATGCGCACCTTTTCGGGGGCCACAATCGTGCCACCCCGCTTCGCGGGCGCTCGGCTACCGAAGCCCCACTGGGGCTTCGGCTTTACGCCTCGCGGACTAAAAAATGCCCCATTGAGATGGCATGGTCCGCACAGGAAGGGGGGTGGTGACTTCTGCCGAAAGGCGAAGCCAGCCGCCATGAGACTTGTCTTGAAAACCGCGTTCACATTGTCGGCCCTGCTGCTTGCGAGTACATCGCTCGGCTGGGCGCAGACTGATGCCGGGCCCGGCGTGCCGCCCGGCATGGCTTCACGCTTTGCCTCTGAACGCATGGGGCCCGTCAAGCCGGGTCTTTACAATGCCGACAATGGCGGCAGCTTTACCGTCGAGTCCTATGGCGCGAACAAATACCTGCTGCGCTTCGCCGGGCATTCGGAAAATTTTGTGCTGACCGTGGAACGTGCCTCGCTGGGCGCCAAGCTGCTCAAATATGACACCGGTACGACCGCCCTCAGGGTCTCGATCTGGGGCGGCGTGACACTTTACACACAGGATGCTCCTCAGGGCACGCCTGTCACCTTCCAAGGTCCGACACCACCCACCGACGAGCTGGAAATCTCCGCCGCCGAGCTGCAGACCGCCATCAATGACGAGTCCAGCCACCTCACCTATGTGCAGAACATCGCGCTCAAATTCTCGGCGGACCCGGCCGTGCTGGCCGCCGACCCTGAGACGCGCGGCCGCGCCTTCGACGCCTTGACCAATGCCGCGGTCGGGATCGAGCGTTTCCTGGCCGCCACTCCGCTGGGGCGGCAAATGCTGACCAAGCGCGTCAACAGTGTGAAGGTGGCTGAAGGCGGCAAGCCCACCGTGGCGCTTTCCGGCCAGACCCTGCTGGTCAGCTTCGTGCCCGGCGAAGGCCATGAAGGCCATGCCTCTTCGCTCGCCATCCAGTTGGAACTGAGCAAGCTGCTGGCGGGGTCGGCGCCGGATATAGCGACGAAGTAGCGGCAGTTCCAGAAATCTCGAGCCGCGCATTCCGCGCGGCGACCATCCGCTAGGGCCAAGACCCGCCTCCCCCTTTCGCGTGCGTGAGCACGCCCAAAGGGGGAGGTGGCCGAGACGGGCGCCGCCGTAGGCGGCGTGATAGTCGAGGCCGGAGGGGGTTCATCAAATAATCAGACGCTGCGACGGATGGGTGTTACTTAGACATCACCGTGACCCGACCCACCGAAGTATCACCCGCAATCAAATTGTCCTTGGGATCGAACACCCAATAGCTGGCTTCGGTGAACTGGCCGGTGCTGACGCCCATCCCGTTGCCCACCGCACCCAGCACCTTGCCGTCGCGATTGAGCTTCAAGAACTGGCCGTCCTGGCCCGATGCCATCCAGGGATTGCCCTGATGGTCGAAGTTCAAGGCGCAAACCAGGTTGCGCATGGACAAAGTCTTCACGAAACGGCCGTCACCGGTATAGACCACGATCCGGTACTGCTCGCGGTCACCGATCCAGACATCGCCATTCCTGGGATCGATGGCAAAGCCATGGGTGGAATCGAACTTGCCCTGCCCCACTTCATTGCCGAACCACTGGCCGACATATTTGCCGTCCTTGGTCAGGTGCAGGACGCGCGCCACGCCTTCCTTATTGGCGGGATCGTCGGAATCCACGTCGTTGGGGCTCTCATTGGCATGACCCTCCGCGATGTAAACGTCGCCATTGGGGGCGAAGGCCACCATCACCGGCTGCCACAGCAGGCGCTGGCCCTTTTCTTCCACCCAGTCGCCGCGCTTGTCCTTGACGCCGATGGTCATCAGCAATTTTCCCTCGGGCGACAGTTTCATCACCGTGGCCTGGCCATTGTCGGTGATCCAGACATTGTCGTCCTTGTCCACCGCCATGCCATGCGCCTTGGCTTGGTGGCCGATCACGCTTTCGGGCACTTCCAGCACCAGCTTGTGGTTGGGAGCGAACTTCATCAGCTGCACCACGCCGACGGGCGAGCGCTTGAACACCCACAGATAGCCTTTGGAATCCAGCGCCACCGAGGGGACTCCGCCGATACCCTTGGGCACGACATAGGGATAGGAAAATTTGTAGCCCATATTCTGGTCCCACTCGACGCGGGCCAGCTCGCCACGGGCAAATCCACCCATGCGGCCGCAGACCAGGGAGTGGCTGCACGGCGGTCCGCCCTGGCCGCCGGGCACGCGTGCGGCGCCGCCAATCATGGCGCGACGCTCTTCGCGCGGGATCACATGGACGGTGCCATCGGCATCCACCAGGGTGAAACCGGTCGGGTCCGGAAAGGATGGGCCCAGATGCCAACCATCCTGCCCATTCTTCGCGGGTTCGCTTTGGATCGCCAGCCGGCTTGGTTGGCTGAACGCCGCCGTGGCCATCAGGCCGAGCGCAAGCGCGGTGACCGCGAAATATTGCTTGTTCATAGATGGGTCCCTGGACTTTGTTTGGCAGGACGATGCGCGTGGGGCGCGTCGCCCGTCAACCAGATTCGTTTGTTTTGGCCACATCCGTCACGGGCGGTTTTATTTTTGACCCCCATCCGTCACAGCTCAGGTCGGCGTTCCACCGACACTTCGCTGTGACACCTTCCCCCTCCAGCGGCTTCGCCGCGAGGGGGAAGGAAGCTGGCAGGTGCGGCGGGTCGCTCGGCGGAATGCCTCGCTCGAAATTCCTGAACAATTGAATGATCTCGAGCCGCGTTCGGCCGGCGAAAGGTCCACTGGACCTTTCGCTGATCGGCCTCACTCCGCGCGGCGACGATCCGCTAGGGCCGTGACCTGCCTCCCCCTTCGGCGCGAAGCGCCAAAAAGGGGGAGGTGGCCGGTCCATAGCGACAGCGTATGGACGCCGCCGCCGCAGGCGGCGTGATAGTCGAGGCCGGAGGGGGCTCAATTAAATAGGCACCTATGGCTCAAACCCTTCCGGCGCCAGCTCAAACTTTGCAAATTCAAACCCGGGCGCCACCGTGCAACCCACCAGCGTGTAGTCGCCCAGGCTTTTGGCCGATTGCCATGCGTTGGCCGGCACAACCACCTGCGGCGCCTGGGCTTCGTCCACATTCGCTCCCAGCACATAGACATCCTTGCCGATGGCAAGCTCCAGCGGCGCGCCGCGGTAGAAGTGCCAGACCTCGGCGGCATCGACCCGATGCCAGCGCGACATCTCGCCCGCCTTGAGCAGGAAATAGATCGCGGTGGAATGCGCACGGCCCCCGGCACCGGCGCTGTCCCGGAACGTCTCGCGGAAATAGCCGCCTTCCGGATGCGGCTTCAAGTCCAGCAACGCGATGAGGCGGTCGGCTTCCGAGGGCATGACGGATCTCATGCAAGAGGACGCAGGCGCGCACCCGTGGTGCATTCCCGGTCGAAGACGGTGATCGTGAGGGACATCAAACGCAGGCTCCGGCTGTGCGAAGCGACACGAATCATCTAGTGTTCCCCATCACGATACTGTCAAGCCCGCCTTTTAACGCCCCTTCGCAAAGGCGTTCATGTCCCGTCCCGATTTTTTTGCCGCGGCCGAACCTGGCCGCGCCACGACACGCTTCCGCGACAGCGAGACGGCGCCTGTTGCCGCCGGAGTCGGTCTTCCTCATGTGGCGCTGGCGCTGCTGCCGGTGCTCCATCGTGAAGCCGGCCGCGAACTCCATCTGTGGCGCCTGCTGGCATCCTCGCCGCGCTTCTGTGTTGCCTTGATGGTGGAAGGTGCCGTCGTGCTGGCTTGGAATGCACAAGCCAGCTTGAGCGCCGAATTTATCTGGGCCGTCGCCGTGTTGCTCGGAGTCGCCGCACTGACCGACAATCACATTCGCGGCTTTGCCCGCACCCCACGACAAGTATCGCTTCCCTGCGCGGCCCGGGAACTCAGGCTGCTTCTTTTGTATCTTGGTCTTGCCTGGGGCCTTGGAGCCTTGCTGGTCCCGCCACCGGCTCCGGCCTTGGCTCTCTTTTTTGTCGCCGTTCCCGGCCTGACGGCGGCCGCGATCCTCAAGGATGAAGTGGGCACAATCGCCTTCGGAGCGTCCACGGGCCTTTTGGCAGCCGGCGCGGCAACATGGCATGGGGGTCCGCAGGCAGCCGTCACCATGGAAGCCATCCTTTTTACCGCTGTCACCATTGCCGGAATTTCCATGTTGCAGCGCGCCATGCGCCGGCGTTTGCGGGGCTGAGGCCGCATAGAAGGCTCTGCACGCCTGTCGCTTAGCCGTTACGCTGGTCGCTATACTGGGCCTGCCCAATCCTTCACGCTCTTCTCTTTGCGAGGCTGCCATGACCGTGATGAGCGCAATCCGTTCCGCCGAAACCGAAGAAGCCAAGAGCGCCGCGGACCGCATCGTTCATGCCCGCGCGCTGCTGCCCAAGGACGACGCGCTGATCCATTTCTTCGACACGCTTTATGCCAGCGCCGTTCCCGACGATGTGTTGCGCTCCCGTCCCGATCAGCTCGCCGCGCTGGCGGTGATGCTGCATGGTGAAACCCTCAAGCGAGCCACGGGCGCGATCCATGTCGTGGCGTTGGACTGGGGCCATGAGACCGTGCTGCTCGGCATCAATGACGACCGGCCCTTCCTGTTCGACTCCGCGCTGGCCGCCGCCATGGCCGGCGGCGCGCGTATTCGCGCGGCGTTTCATCCCGTCATCGAGATGGACGGCGCCGGCACCAGCGTGATCGCCCTGGTCTGTGATACCCTCGGCGAAAATGGACGCGACAAAGCCGTCGCGCTGCTGCAGGAGGCTTTCGCGCAAGGCGCGTTGGCGGTGCGCGACTGGAAGCCGATGCTGCAACGATTGGCCGCGACGCGCGACGATCTTGCCCGTCATCCGCCGCAGGTCGGCGGCGTATCGGTCGACGTCGGGGAGGATCTCACTTTCTTGGGCTGGTTGGCGGACAACCATTTCACCTTCCTGGGCGCGCGCGACTATGTGCTGGGCAAGGACGATGCCAACGGCATGCTGGAGCCCGTCAAAGGCAGCAGCCTGGGCGTGTTGTCCAATGAGGATGCCAGGGTCATCCGCAGCGGCGGCGAGCGCGCCGGGCTGACCGCGGAGGTGCGCGCCTTTTTGGACGCGCCCGATCCCATCATCGTCACCAAGAGCGCGGCCCGCAGCCAGGTCCACCGCCGCGGCCATATGGACTATATCGGGATCAAGACCTTCGACGCCCACGGCGCCTTTGCCGGCGAGCGCCGCTTTGTCGGGCTGTTCACCTCCAACGCCTATTCCACCCAGGCGCGTGCCATTCCGCTGTTGCGTCAAAAGATCGACACGGTGATGAAGCAAGCGGGCCTCGCCCCCTCCAGCCATGACGGCAAGGCGCTGGCCCATATCCTGGACACATTCCCCCGCGACGAGCTGTTCCAGGTTTCCACCGATGAACTCTATGTGATCGCCACCGGCATCCTGCATATGGGCGGCTTGCCGCGGCTTAAACTGTTCCTGCGCTTCGACCGCTTCGACCGCTTCGTCTCCGCCCTGCTGTTGGCGCCGCGCGACATGATCGATGCCAAGCTGCAGGACGATATTCACGCGCTTTTGGCCAAGGCCTTTAACGGCCGCACCTCGGCTTGCGAAGTGGCGGTGGATGACGGCGCCTTGATGCGGCTGCATTATATTGTCGGGCGCAATGAAGGCCCCATGCCCAAGGTCAATGTGCGCGCCCTGGAACAGGAAATACTGGGCCTGGTCACCAGTTGGGAAGATCATCTGGCGGACGCGCTTTGCGCCGTCCATGGCAGAAGCGATGGACGCGCCAAGCTTGGCCAGCTGGCGCCTCATTTTTCCGCCGGCTATCGCGGCCAGTTCCCCGCCCATGAAGGCGCGCGCGACCTGGGCGTGCTGGAAGACCTTGCGACCGCCAAGGATGGGTTTGGCCTGCGCGCGCGCGCGTGGCGGCGCGAAGACGACGCGGCCCCGGCCCTGAGGCTCAAGCTCTATGTCCTGGGCGATGTCCTGCCGCTCTCGGCATCCCTGCCGGTGTTCGAAAATCTGGGACTGAAAGTCATCTCCGAGGATTCCTATCCCGTTTCCTTCAGCCGCGACGGCGGCTGGCGCCAGGAAGCCGTGGTCCTGGATTTCGCCATGGAACGCGCCGACGGCCTGCCGGTGAAGCTGGATGAATTGCGCGGTCCGCTTGAGGACGCCTTCCATGCGGTGCTGCGGGAAGAGGCGGAGAATGACGGCTTCAACCGGCTGGTGATCGGCGCCGGCCTCGACTGGCGCGACATCACCATCCTCAGGGCAATCGGAAAATTCCTGCGCCAGGCAGCCATGACGTTTTCCCTGGCGTATATGCAGCAGGCACTGGTGCGCAATCCCGATCTGGCAGTGCTGCTGGTGAGCCTATTCTATGCCAGGAACGACCCGCGTCGGGCGGGGAATCGCGAGACGCAGGTTTCGGAAATCGAAAAACGCATCGTCGCGGCGTTGAGGGACGTGCCGTCGCTGGATGACGACCGCATCATCCGCCGGTTCAAGAATGTGATCGATGCGGTGCTGCGCACCAATTTCTTCCAGGCCGGCGGCGATGGCGCCCGCCGCCCCGCCATGGCGATGAAGTTCGAGTCCGCCAGACTGGACGAATTGCCCGCGCCGCGCCCCTGGCGGGAAATCTTCGTTTATTCCCCGGCGGTGGAGGGTGTGCATCTGCGCTTCGGCCGCATCGCCCGCGGCGGCCTTCGCTGGTCGGACCGGCGCGAGGATTTCCGCACCGAGATACTGGGCCTGGTGAAAGCCCAGCAGGTCAAGAATGCCGTGATCGTGCCGGTCGGCGCCAAGGGCGGCTTCTATCCCAAGCGCATGCCGCAAAATCCCAGCCGCGAGCAGTTCATGGAGACCGGCATTGCGGCCTACAAAACCTTCATCAACACCCTGTTGGACGTCACCGACAATCTGGACAGACACGGCCAGGTGGTGCCGCCGCCGGATGTGCTGAGGCCTGACGGCGACGACCCCTATCTTGTAGTGGCGGCCGACAAGGGCACCGCCACCTTCTCCGACATCGCCAATGGAATCGCGCTGGAGCGCGGCTTCTGGCTGGGCGATGCCTTCGCCAGCGGCGGCAGCGTCGGCTACGACCATAAGAAAATTGGCATCACCGCCCGGGGCGCCTGGGAAGCAGTCAAGCGCCACTTCCGCGAGTTGGGCTGCGATATTCAGTCTACGGACTTTACCGTGATGGGCGTTGGCGACATGTCGGGCGACGTGTTCGGCAACGGCATGCTGCTGTCCCGGCACATCAGGCTGGTCGCCGCCTTCGACCACCGCCATATCTTCCTGGACCCGCTGGCGGATCCGGCGACCGGCTTTGCCGAGCGCGAGCGCTTGTTCAACCTGCCGCGTTCCAGTTGGGACGATTACAACAAGGAACTGATCGGCCCCGGCGGCGGCGTCTATGCCCGCACCCTGAAGGAAGTCCCCCTCGCGCCGGAAGTGAAGGCGTTGATCGGAAGCGACGCCGACAGCCTGTCGCCCACCGCCCTGATCAACGCCTTGCTGAAAGCAAAAGTGGACCTGCTGTGGTTCGGCGGCATTGGCACCTATATCAAATCCTCTTCCCAGTCCCAGTTGGATGCGGGCGATCGCGCCAATGACGGCTTGCGCATCGACGGCAACCAGGTGCGCGCCAAGGTGGTGGGCGAAGGCGCCAATCTGGGCGTCACCCAGCTCGGCCGCATCGAGGTGGCACGCAGCGGTGCGCGCATCGACACCGATGCGGTGGACAATTCTGCCGGCGTCGACACATCCGACCATGAGGTGAACCTGAAGATTCTGCTGGGTGGCCCGGTGATGCGGGGCGAATTGAGCATGGACCAGCGCAACAGCCTGCTTGCCTCCATGACCGACGATGTGGCGCATCATGTGTTGGCCGATAATTACAACCAGACGCTGGCGCTGTCGGTGGCGGAAGCACGGGGCCCGCGCGACCTGGATTCCCATGGCCGGCTGATCCGCGACCTGGAAGCGCGTGGCAAGCTGGATCGCGGGGTGGAGTTCCTGCCCAGCGACGCGCAGCTGAACGCCTTGGCCAAGGATGGCAAGGCCCTGACGCGGCCCGAACTCTGCGTGCTGCTGGCCTATGCCAAGCTCGATCTCGATGCCGAGGTTTTGGCCAGCACACTCCCCGACGATCCCTTCTTCGACAGCCTGTTGGCCGGCTATTTCCCGCCGCCCGCCGTGGCAGCCTTCCCCGGCGAACCGGGCCGCCACCGCCTCAAGCGCGAGATCGTCTCCACCGTCCTGATCAACACCATCGTCAATCTGGCGGGGCCAGTGTTTGTGCTGCGCACCCGTGAGGTCACCGGCCTTTCATCGGCCGATGTGGCGCGCGGCTTTGTCTTGAGTGACGGCACCTTCGGGCTTTCCGCGCTCAAGGCCCGTATCGATGCCTTGGATGGCAAGACGGATGCGCGCGTGCAGATCGAATTGTATGGCGGGATCGCCGACCAGTTCCGGCGCGCCACGCGTTGGTTCCTGGCAAACGAGGCCCTGGACGCACCCCTTGCGCAAACCGTGCTGCGCTACCGCGCCAGCCTGGAAGCGCTGCAAGAGAGCCATACCCTGACCGAAGGCGACGCGGCGCAGATCGAAACCCTCTCCAAGCATGTGCCCGAAGACCTCGCCCGCGACTGGACGCTGATGCGCCATCTGGCCGAGGCGTTGGACGTGGCCCTGCTGGCGCGAGAAACCGGCAAGGCGCCTGGACAGGTTGCATCCATCTATGCCGCGCTGGGCGGCGCCATCGGCCTGGACCGCCTGCGTTCGCTGGCGGAGAAATATTCCCCTTCCGAACATTGGGACCGGCTGGCCTTGCGTCGCCTGTTGGACAGCCTGTCCCGGTCCCAGCGGGGCATCGCCACGCGGTTGCTGGACAGCGGCACGCCGGTGGAGGCGTGGATCAAGCTGCAAGGCGCCGCGCTTGAGCGTACGAGAATCTTCCTGCAGACGCTGGAAGCCAGCGGCGATCTCAGCGTGGCAAAACTGATGCTGGCCTCCAGCCAGATTCAAAGTCTGAGTTGACTGCCCCGTAACTTTCCGCTGCCGCGAATTTGTCGTAGGGTATCGCGCTATCCAGAGATAGCAGATGAAAAGACAAAGCCGGGAGCGTCCATTGGGGGGATCACCGGTCTTGTCCGGCGCGCTGGTCGTTTGGCAAGACCTGTTTAACAGAGATGAGTTGGACGCCATGGTGCGGCTTGGCGACAGCTTGGCGTTGGAAAAAGCCGAACTGTCGGCGGGCGGTGCGGATTATGAAAATATCCGCTCGACCAAGGTCGCCTGGGTGCCGCGCGAACCGCGCACCGAAAGTCTGTACCGGCGGATGGAAGAAGCGGTGCTGCAGATCAATGCGCGATTTTTGCGTTTCGACCTGTCGGGGCTGGCCGATCTCCAATATGCGGTTTACGGCGGACCGGAAGGCGGGCATTTCGACTGGCACAAGGATTATGGCCGCGATCCTTCCGATCCCCATCAAGAACCGCGCAAGCTGACTTTGAGCCTGCAATTGAGCGAAGCATCCGACTATGACGGCTGCGAGTTGCAGGTGCGCGGCGGCCACCAGATCGACACCGCCCCGAAAGAGCGCGGCAGCCTGATCGCCTTTCCCGCCAATATGCTGCACCAGGTGACGCCGATCCGTTCCGGCATCCGCCGCGCGCTGGTGATCTGGGCGGTGGGCCCCGATTTTCGATAGCTGAATTCCGCTAACCGCGACAGAAGGCCGGCACAGAACAGCACCATGCTCACGCCCACCGCCACGGACACGAAATTGCGCCCCTTGCGAGCCGTTCGCGCGGTGCGCCGCTTGCTGGCCGATCCCGATGACACCGCCCAGGTCTTCGCCATTTTCCGCGCCCTGCGCGGCAAGTCGGGCCTGCGCGCGTTCCGCCGCTTCGCGTCAAGCCCCACCGGAGCCCGGGTGATCCGGGAAAAGCGCCGCCTACTGGACACGCTGTCGAATCGCGCGCGCCTTGAGGCGCTGCCGCACGCCAGCTTCGGACGAATCTATTTCGAATTCACGCAACGGGAACAGCTGAGTGCCGAGGGCCTGGTGCAGGCCTCGCAAAGCTGGGAGACCGATCCGGTGCCGCCGGATTTCGAGCTGTACCGCGAACGCATGCGCGACGCCCATGACCTCACCCATGTGCTGACCGGCTATGGCCGCGATCCCTTGGGCGAGATATGCCTGTTGGCCTTCATGCACGCCCATAATCGCAATTGCGGCGCGGCGCTGATCGTCTTGATGAGCCTCAAGCGGATGCCGTGGCCTGCCCGCCGCGCCGTGTTCGAGGCTTGGCGCCATGGCCGCAAGGCGCGCTGGTTTCAGGATCAGGACTTCGAGGCGTTGTTGCCGCACCCGCTGGCGCAAGTGCGCCGCGAACTTGCCATCGCCGATCCCGGCCTTTACCGGGCGTTGTCGTTGCCGACAAAATCGATGCCGATGCCGTCGGCGTGATGGCGGCAGACGCGGCCCGCAATCTGGGCGATCAGCACGAATTCCCCCAGCGGCGGCTTCACATCGGTCTTTAGCGAGACGCCGTTCACCGAAATGTCGCTCAGTTCGCCTTGCACGATCTGGCCGTCGGCGCGGGTGAATTTGACCATGCTTTTTTGGCCAGCATGGCTGTCTCTGTCCAATAAGCCGTCATATCCCAGCCACGTATTCAGAAACAGGATCAGCTGTTCGGCGGTCCGCTTGCGCTTGGATGGGGTGCAGGCAAAGGCCAGGCCGAATCCGCCTTGGTCGTGGCGGACGACATGGCCCTCGAAACGGCCGAAACCGTCCAGGTACAGCACCACGGCCGAGCCGAAATCGGGCACGATCTCGCTGAGGACCGCCATACCGCCCGGCGACATGTCGAGAATGGTGCACTGCGCCTCACGACCATCGGCGGGGAGGAAAAGGCGCCCCGGCAGGTCCATCTTGACGCGGCGGAAGCGGCGGCGATCAGCCCCCGTTTGCGGCTCCCAGGGCACCTTGGCCGGTTCTGGCTGCGTCATCACCCGTCCCATCCGGGCCCGCAAACGGGCCGATTCCAACTGTTAATCCAAGCCGGTTCTAGGACCGGCAGGGTCAATGGCGGGTTACTGGGGCGGTCATGTTGTACCCATTTTGAGCCGGGGGCTTTTTCCCCTTTGCCTGCCGCGCTATAGGAAAGACCGGGTAAGTATTTGCGGCATGGGTGGGGCTGGGGCCCTGTCAGCTACAGCCGCCAGTGGGGAATTTGATAGATGCGCTTTCCAGCAGCTTTGTGCGGCAATGGCCGCCGCTTGACCTTGTTTGCCGCCGCCGGTGTTCTGGCGCTGGGCTTGGCCGCCTGTTCGAGTGACGAGGATACCGCCGGGGGAACACCTTTCACCCAGGCCCTCTCCAAGGACTATAACGACCTGGCCGGGCAGGCTTCGGCCCTGCCCGCCGAGAAGACGGATTCATCTTTCTTCGATTCGCTCAACCCTTTCTCCGGCAGCGACAGCTCCAGTGACCTGTTGGCCAAGGCCTTCACCACCAAGGCCGAGTTGGCCGATGGTGGCACGGAGCCGGAACCGGAAGCCGCGGTCGGCCCGGCCCAGGCCAATGTGCGCGCCCGCCTCACCCGGGCCGTGGCGGCTGGCAAGGAGCAGTTCCCCGAACAGGCCGCCCGCGCCCAGGCCGATTATGACTGCTGGGTGTTGTACGGCACCGTTCCCACCGCCGGCGCCGCCAGCCAGGCCTGCAAGACCGCGCTGGATGGCTCGCTGCCCCGGCTGGAAAATGCGTCCCATCCGGTCCCGCCGCCGGCACCGCCGCCGGCCCCCGTCCCGCCGCCCGCGCCTGCTCCCGCACCGGCGCAGCAAGCGGCCAATAATGTGTTCACGGTCTACTTCGATTTCGACTCCTGGACGCTCAAGGCCGAACAGCTGAAGGTGCTCGACGATGTGATCGCCAACGCGCGCAGCGGCGGCCAGACCAACATCGTCATTGTGGGTCACACCGATACCTCCGGTCCATCGGACTACAACCAGAAGCTTTCGGTGAGACGCGCCAATGTCGTGGTCGAAGCCCTGGTGCAAATGGGTGCGCGCCGCGCCGCCTTGCACGCCAGCGGCGTGGGTGAAACCGACCTCGCCGTGGAAACCGGTGACAATGTCAAGGAAGCAAAGAACCGCCGCACTGTGGTGACATTGCAACCCTGATGATTAAATCGCGCTAGGAATGAGCCCCGCGCCTTTCAAGGGCGCGGGGCTTTTCTTTTGGCCTGTCCAATCCCGTACAAAGCGCCTACTGTCGGCCTTATGAGGCGGCTTCTTGTTGCAAGCATGACGGCAGCGGTCCTGATGACGGGATCGGCTCTGGCGCAACGCAACGGCAATTATCCCGTCACCGAAATGAACTTCGACCTGTGGTGCCAGGAGCAGGCGAACTTGCCCGCGGAGCGCTGCGACAAGCGCACGCCCGAAGACAATGCGGCTTTCGAAGCCTATCGCGCCAAGGTTGAGGCTTACGAGATTCCCTATCTGCAGCAAAAGGCCAATGCTGCGCGCCTGGACCGGGACATTCTGCGCAACGATCCGGTCGACAATCCGCCGATGAAGGACATTCCGGCGCAGCGGCCCGACTTGAACAATCCTTCGACCTCGACGCCGCCGCGTCCCTAGTCGCACGCCCCAGTTGAGCTTCAGTTCAGCTGATGCGGCTGTCGTCCGTGCTGTTGGCTGCATGCCAGCGGTTGAACGCTTGCACCATCTGCTGCAACAGATCGCCGGAACCGAAATTCAACAGGGCCGGACTTTGCCGGGAAACCACCAGGCGCAAATAAGGCGCCTTGGGATGGGTCTTGAGCTGGGTTGGCGGCGGAGGCGGCGGCAAAGTCTGGTCGTGATGCGGTTCGCCTTCCTGAATCAGCTGTGAGCCGATCAGCCTTTGATAGGCAATGGTGCGCCGGAGAAGCGGCGCGGGATTGCTCAACATCTGCACCAGGCCGAGGAAGCGCGTCGGCTGGCCGCCATGGAACGAAACCGGCGCCAGCACGCTCTCCAACTCCACCATGCCATTGTCGATGGTGGCGGCGATCGAGGAAAGACAGAGCGGCTGGCCGCACCGGAGCGCCTGGCTCAACAAGGGCGCCAACGACAGGCCGGATTGGGCCTCCCAATGCGCCAGAAAGCTGGTGCCCTTGAGTTCATAGCCGAAGCGCTCGCACAGCGAAGTGCCGGCAAGACGGTAGGTCGGGCGCGCGGGACTTTCACAGTCCAGGATGAAGACATAGGGCAGGAACCGCTTGATGGCGCGGGGATCGATCTCGGTCTGGTCGGGGGTGCCGCGGCCCTTGCGGAGCCGGCTCCAATAGCCCACCAGCAAATGGGAATTCTTGTGCTTCATAACTCAATAGCCCTGCTCGACCGGGCCGCGGCTTGCTCCGTATCGGAACGTTTCGCGGCCACCCCTGCGGAACAAAGCGAAAGACGTGCCAATGGGAACCGGCGCTTACCGCGGCCCATTCTCGAAACGGCACAGGACATCTGTCCCAAAAGCGGCCCGCTGGAGGCCATCTGCCGCGTTGCACCAGAGGTTCCGCCTGCTATTGTGCCCCCGCTTCCCACCGTTTCCGGGGTTAACTCCATGAATATCCACGAATATCAGGCAAAACAGGTGCTCCGCGGATTCGGCGTGCCGGTGCCCCAGGGCAAGCCCGCCTTCAGCGTGGAAGAAGCGGTGGCCGCGGCGGAAGCGCTCGGCGGCCCGGTCTGGGTGGTCAAGGCCCAGATCCATGCCGGTGGCCGCGGCAAAGGCGGCGGCGTCAAGGTGGTGAAATCCATCGAAGACGTGAAAAAGGAAGCGCAGCGGATGCTGGGCATGACCTTGGTCACCCATCAGACCGGACCGCATGGCCGGGTGGTCAAGCGGCTCTATATCGAAGACGGCTCGGCCATCGATCGCGAACTTTACCTGTCGGCGCTGGTGGACCGCGCCACCAGCCGCATCGCCTTCATCGTCTCCACCGAAGGGGGCATGGATATCGAGGAGGTCGCCCACAAGACCCCGGAAAAAATTCACACCTTCCAGATCGAGCCGGCGGCCGGCTACTCGCCCTATGTCGGCAATGAGATCGCCGTGGCGCTGGGCCTGAAAGGCGAGCTGGCCAAGCAGATCGGCAAAGTGGTCAAGGCGCTGTACGAAGCTTTCCTGGCCAAGGATATGAGCCTTTTGGAAATCAATCCGCTGGTGGTGACCAAGGACGGCAACATCATCTGTTTGGATGCCAAGCTGAATTTCGACGACAATTCGCTTTACCGCCACAAGGATATCCAGGAGCTGCGCGACCTGGACGAGGAAGATCCGGCGGAGGTGGAGGCCAGCAAATTCGATCTCTCCTACGTCAAGCTGGATGGCGAAATCGGTTGCATGGTGAACGGCGCCGGCCTGGCCATGGCCACCATGGACATCATCAAGCTGTATGGCAGCGAACCGGCCAACTTCCTGGATGTGGGCGGCGGCGCGTCGAAGGAAAAAGTGACGGCGGCGTTCAAGATCATCGTCCGCGACCCGAACGTGAAGGGCATTCTGGTCAATATTTTCGGCGGCATCATGAAATGCGACATCATCGCCGAAGGCATTGTCGCCGCGGCGAAAGAGATTTCACTCTCGGTGCCGCTGGTGGTGCGGCTGGAAGGCACCAATGTGGAATTGGGCAAGAAGATATTGGCCGAGTCGGGCCTTGCCATCACCTCTGCCGACAATCTCGCCGATGCCGCGCAGAAAGTCGTCAAGGCCGTAAAGGGTTCGAACTAATGTCCATCCTTGTCGACAAGAACACCAAGGTGATCTGCCAGGGCTTCACCGGTAACCAAGGCACCTTTCACTCCCAGCAGGCCATCGCTTATGGCACCAAGATGGTGGGCGGCACCACGCCGGGCAAAGGCGGCACCACCCATCTCGGCTTGCCGGTGTTCGACACCGTGCGCGAGGCCAGGGAAAAGGTCGGCGCCGATGCGAGCGCCATCTATGTGCCACCGCCCTTTGCCGCCGACGCCATTCTGGAAGCAATCGATGCGGAAGTGCCCTTGATTGTCTGCATCACCGAAGGCATCCCGGTGCTGGACATGGTCAAGGTGAAGCGCGCGCTGTCGGGATCGAAATCGCGCCTGATCGGGCCCAACGGCCCCGGCGTGATCACGCCGGATGAATGCAAGATCGGCATCATGCCCGGCCATATCCACCGCCGCGGCAGCGTGGGTATCGTCTCGCGCTCCGGCACCCTCACCTATGAAGCGGTGGCGCAGACCACTGCCGTGGGCCTGGGTCAGTCCACCTGCGTGGGCATCGGCGGCGATCCGGTGAAGGGCACTGAGCATATCGACGTGCTGGAGATGCTGTTGGCGGACCCTGAGACCAAGTCGATCATCATGATCGGCGAGATCGGCGGCAGCGCCGAGGAAGACGCCGCCGACTTCATCAAGCACTCCAAGGTGAAGAAGCCGATGGTGGGCTTCATTGCTGGAGTCACGGCCCCGCCGGGCCGGCGCATGGGCCATGCCGGCGCCATCATTTCCGGCGGCAAGGGCGGCGCGGATTCCAAGATCGCGGCGATGAAGGCGGCCGGTATTCGCGTATCGCCAAATCCGGCGGCGTTGGGTACGACGCTCCTCGACCTGCTCAACGGAAAGTAATCCATTCCGTCATTCCACTGTCATCGTGCGTCCGACAATGGTCTGCGCGAAAAATGGGCGTTTTGACATGCGCTGCAGGCCCAGCCGCTTCCCTGATTTTGCCGTGCAAACCGAGCTTTTTGAGCCCATATTAACCTCGCTCCGCGTTGAATCGGCCGCAAGAAGGCGTTACCACCCTCCCCCACAAGCGACGCGCCACCAGGAAGGGGGCGAGCCCAACAAGCCGCCCCGTAAGCGTTTGAAATGACAGAACAATCCACATCAGATCGATTGAACCGCGCCTCCAATGAAATCTTCGAGGCGACCTCGTTCCTCAACGGCACCAATGCCGCCTTTGTCGAACAACTGTATGCAGCCTGGCTGGCGAACCCGGCCTCTGTGGACGAAAGCTGGCAGACCTATTTCTCGCAACTGGGCGACCAAGGTCTTTCCCCCACCCAACTGGGCCGCGGCCCCGCCTGGAAGCGCGACAGCCGTCCCGCCACTCCCAGCAGCGATTTGATCGCCGCCCTCACCGGCCAGGAGCCCCCCGCCTCGGCCAAGGCTTCGGCGGGCAAGCCGGCCAAGGGCGCTGCGGCGCCGGCCGCCGATACCGGCGAAGCCGCCAAACATTCCATCCATGCCGTCCAGATGATCCGCGCCTATCGCATGATCGGGCATCTGGAAGCCGATCTCGATCCCTTGGGCATCACCCCGCGCACCCCGCAGCAGACACTGGATCCCAAGAACTACCAGTTCGAAGGCCCGGTGCTGGACCTTCCCATCTATGTCGACGGCATATTGGGCTTTGAGCGCGCCACGCCGCGCCAACTTCTGGAAAAGCTGCGCGCCACCTATTGCGGCCATATCGGCTATGAGTTCATGCACATCAACGATGCGGAGCAGCGGATCTGGCTGCAACGCCGCATCGAGGGCGACGCCGTCAACTTCACGCCGGAGGGCAAGAAGGCGATCCTCAACAAGCTGGTCGAGGCCGAGGGCTTTGAGAAATTCGCCTCCAACCGCTTTGTCGGCACCAAGCGTTTCGGGCTGGATGGCGCGGAATCCACCATTCCGGCGCTGGAACAGATCATCAAGCGCGGCGGCCAGCTGGGCGTGCGCGAGATCGTGCTGGGCATGGCCCATCGCGGGCGCCTGAACGTGCTGGTCAATGTGATGGGCAAGCCCTATCGCCAGCTGTTCCATGAATTCCAGGGCGGCGGCGCCAATCCCGACGATGTCGAAGGCTCGGGCGACGTCAAATACCATCTGGGCGCCTCCTCCGACCGCGAATTCGACGGCCAGAAAGTGCATCTGTCGCTGACGCCCAACCCCTCGCACCTGGAAATCGTCAATCCCGTCGTGCTGGGCAAGTCGCGCGCCAAGCAATGGCAGCTGCACGACATCGATGCCCGCACCACGGTCTTGCCGATCCTGATCCATGGCGATGCCGCCTTTGCGGGCCAGGGCGTGGTGGCGGAATGCTTCGCCATGTCGGGCATCAAGGGCTTCCGCACCGGCGGCACGGTGCATTTCGTGATCAACAACCAGATCGGCTTCACCACCGCGCCGATCTTCTCCCGCTCCTCGCCCTATTGCACCGACATCGCGTTGATGGTGCAGGCGCCGATCTTCCATGTGAATGGCGATGATCCGGAAGCGGTGGTGCATGCCACCCGCATCGCGGTGGAGTTCCGCCAGAAATTCAAGAAGGACGTAGTGCTCGACATGATCTGCTATCGCAGGTTCGGGCATAACGAGACCGACGAGCCCAGCTTCACCCAGCCCCAAATGTACCGGGTGATCAAGGACCATCCCTCGGCTTTGCAGCTCTATACCAATCAGCTGGTGAAGGAAGGAACGCTCGCCCAGGCCGATGCCGACGCCATGCTTGCGGACTTCAACAAGCGGCTGGACGAGGAATTCTCGGTCTCCAAATCGCATCATCCCAATCGTGCCGACTGGCTGGACGGCCGCTGGCAAGGCCTGGAAACCGCGCCCAAGAACAGCGACCGCCGCGGCGAAACCAGCGTCACCGAAGACGAGTTGCGCAAGGTGGGCAAGGCGCTGGTCACCGTTCCGCAGGGCTTCAACCTGCACAAGACCATCGTCCGCCAGTTGGAAGCCAAGGCCAAGATGTTCGAAACCGGCGAGGGTTTCGACTGGGCCACTTGCGAGGCGCTGGCCTTCGGCACCTTGCTCAATGAAGACTATTACGTCCGCCTGTCGGGACAGGACACCCAGCGCGGCACCTTCAGCCAGCGCCATGCCGCCCTGGTCGACCAGGTGACCGAAGAACGCTATTTCCCGCTGCAGCATGTCGGCAAGAACCAGAACACGTTCGAAGTGATCGACTCGCTTCTGTCGGAGGAAGCGGTACTGGGCTTTGAATATGGCTATTCCACCGCCGAGCCCAAGGCGCTGGTGTTGTGGGAGGCCCAGTTCGGCGATTTCGCCAATGGCGCGCAAGTCGTGATCGACCAGTTCATCGTCTCGGGCGAAATGAAGTGGCTGCGCATGTCCGGTCTCACCCTGCTGTTGCCGCACGGCTATGAGGGCCAGGGTCCGGAACATTCCAGCGCCCGGCTGGAGCGTTATCTGCAGCTTTGCGCCCAGGACAATATACAGGTCTGCGTGCCCACCACCCCCGCCAATTATTTCCATATCCTGCGGCGGCAGATGCATCGCAGCTTCCGCAAGCCGCTGATCGTGATGACCCCCAAATCGCTGTTGCGCAACAAGAAGTGCACCAGCTTCTTCACCGACATGCTGCCCGGCACCTCGTTCCATCGCGTGCTGCGCGACCAGGCGGAAGTGGTGCCTGGTGCCACCGCCATCCAGCTGGTGCCCGACCATGAGATCAAGCGCGTGGTCCTGTGCAGCGGCAAGGTCTATTTCGACCTGATGGAGGAGCGCGAGAAGCGCGGCGAGAACCGCATCCAGATCCTGCGTATCGAGCAGCTCTATCCTTTCCCGGAAAATGTCCTGGCCCAGGAGCTCAACCGCTTCCCCAAGGCCGAGCTGGTCTGGTGCCAGGAAGAACCGCAGAACCAGGGCGCCTGGAATTTCGTCCGCCCGCGCATCGAAGCCACCGTCACCAAGCTGGGTGGTGCGGCCAGCCCGCGCTATGCGGGGCGGCCCGAATATGCCTCCACCGCGGCCGGCCTGATGAAACAGCACCTGGCTGAGCTGGCCGCGTTCCTGGATCAAGCCCTTTCCTTCTAGAAGCCAAGAGTCAAAACCATGACCATCGAAATTAAAGTGCCCGCCATGGGCGAGTCCGTCACCGAAGCCACCATCTCCAAATGGTTCAAGAAGGAAGGCGATGCGGTGAAGCGGGACGAGCCGCTGCTGGAACTGGAAACCGACAAGGTCACGGTGGAAGTGCCCTCGCCCGCCGACGGCGCCATTGAATCGATCTCGGCCCAGGCCGGCGCCACGGTCCAGGTGGGCGCTCTGCTGGGTGCCATCGCGGAAGGCAAAGCCGGTGCCGCGCCTGCTGCCGCAAAACCGGCGCCTGCCAAGGCGGAAGTGCCAAAAGTTCAATCAAATGGGCCGGCCGCCCCGGCGACAGTGCCCACGCCTGCGGTCCCGAAAGCCGAGGCGCCCGCCATGCCGTCCGCCAAGCGCATTTCCGAGGAATCCGGCATTGCGCTGTCGTCGGTCGCGGGCACCGGCAAGGACGGCCGCGTCACCAAGGGTGACATGCTGGAGGCGCTCGCCGCCCGTTCGGCCGCGCCACAACCGGCGGCCGCGCCCGCCGCTGCTCCGGCTGGCCCGCGCGCCAACGAAGCGCGGGAAGAACGCGTGCCCATGACCAGGCTGCGCAAGACCATCGCGCTGCGGCTGAAGGAATCCCAGAACACCGCCGCCCAGCTCACCACCTTCAACGAAGTGGACATGACGGCGGTTATGGGCCTGCGTTCGACCTACAAGGACGCCTTCGAGAAGAGGCATGGCGTGAAGCTGGGCTTCATGGGCTTCTTCACCAAGGCGGTGGTGGCGGCGCTGAAGGATCTGCCCAACGTCAACGCCGAGATCGAAGGCGACAACATCGTCTACAAGAATTACTACGATATCGGCATCGCGGTCTCCACCGAGCGCGGCTTGGTCGTGCCGGTGGTGCGGGAAGCCGACCATCTGTCGCTGGCCGGAATCGAAAAGGCGATCGCCGATTTCGGGTCCCGCGCCCGCGACAACAAGCTGAAATTGGAAGAACTGCAGGGCGGAACCTTCTCCATCACCAATGGCGGAGTGTTCGGCTCGCTGATGTCCACCCCGATCCTCAATTCGCCCCAATCCGGCATCCTGGGCATGCACAAGATCCAGCCCCGCCCCATGGCCGTGAAAGATGAAAAGGGCGGTGACAAGATCGAGATCCGCCCCATGATGTATCTGGCGCTGTCCTATGATCACCGCATCGTGGATGGCCGCGAGGCAGTCACCTTCCTGGTCAAGGTCAAGGAAAATCTGGAAGATCCGCAACGTCTGATCCTGGACGTCTGACAGTCCAGCGAACGAGGCGGCCAACCGGCCGCCTTTTTTGTTCGAAATAAACTTTTGCGACTGTCGGAACCATCGGCGCTGTTGCGTCCTTTGACGGTAACCCCTCCCGGACATGATCTTGCAGATCACGTCGGGGATGCGTGTTCTGTTGCGCAATTTGCCGGAAAATCGATCCTCGATTTTCGCCGATTGCGCTTAAAGAGGAGACGGCGATGGCCTATGTCGACGGTTTTGTGATTGCGGTTCCCAAGGACAAGCTGGATGCCTATAAGGCAATGGCCAAGGAATGCATGCCGATCTGGCAGGAATTCGGCGCCGAGGATTATGTGGAATGCATCGGCGACGACACGCCCTATGGCGAAGTGACGTCATTTCCCCGTGCCGTCCAGGCCAAGGCGGACGAGGTCGTGGTGTTCTCCTGGATCACCTACAAGGATCGCGCCGCCCGCGATGCCGCCAACAAGAAGATCATGGAAGACCCGCGGCTAAAGAAGATGATGGAAAACGCGCCCTTCGACGGCAAGAGGATGATTTTTGGTGGCTTTAAGCCCTTCCTGGGCCTGCACTAGCCCGATTTGAATTCCACGAAAGCGTGCGGCGCGAGGAATTTTGCGACGTGGGCAGGAGCGCCGAGCGATGTGTACGAGAAGTACATGAGCGAAGGCGCGACGCACCCACGGGGCAAAAGGACCGCGCCGCTAAGCGACCCGCTTGTCGAGCGCTTCAAGCTTCGCCAGTTCGACATGTGCACGCAGCTCGATCTGGTCCAGTACGTCCTGCAGCTTGGGATCGGCAAAGGCCTCATGGCGACGGGTGACCGCCGCGGCCAGCTTGTTCAAAGTGGCGCGGGGAATACCGCCGGCCAACAGCCCATCGCGCACCGAGTCCAGCAGGTCCAGCAGCTGTTCGCCATGCGCCAGACCCTTGGATCGTCCTTGGGTGGAATCATCCATCCCTTGCAGCATCAGGATGGAGTCGAGCGCCGCGATGGGGCCGGGGCCGGCCACGATCTGGGCGTGGGCATCGCCGTGTTCGGCGACCGTAAAGCCGCCGGCCGATGCGCCGGCAGGCGCCTTACGCTTGATGGCGGAGGTTTCGATACGGCCAGGGCCTTTGATTTCCACGGGCTCGGTCCCAATGCGACACGCCACCATCGCGCATCATGGTTAAGGAAGGGTTAGAGCGGGGCAAAAGCCGTGCCCTTTTGGTACGGCCTTGGTCCCAAAATCCGGCACGCGTCTTGAAGGACACCATCCGTAACGGATGGAGCAAGATTGCCCATGCGTGGCGATCTCAGGACATCATTGACGGTTTTGCTGCTGGCCATGTTGGTGGCCTTGCTGGCCGCCGCTTAGAGCAAGTTAAGGTCAGATTGAACCGGCTGCGTTGCGTTGCGGCGAGGCGATCCGCCAGGAGCCGCGCGAAGGGCGTATCGGCAATACGGTCGAGCGCGGCGACGCCGCGGGCGCCCGCCGCAACGCAACCCGAAGGGCCGGGGTCTTTTGCGTCGTGGGTTCGTCGAAAGGCTTGCCCGTATTCCCCGATACGGGCCGCGCCTTTCTCCTGCCCACGCCACAAAATCCCTCCG
>DATBCP010000411.1:0-2625 GCA_036270435.1 Rhizomicrobium sp.
CAATATGAACGGCAGCTATCACCTGCTGGCCACCGCGGCGGCCTTCCGCAACGAGCCCTTTGCCGCCGCGGCCGGTGGTTGCTGATGCGGCCGCGCCTTTTCCGAAACAAGGTCGAATCGCTGTGGCGCCGCGCCGCCAGCCAGGACGGCATGGCCGCGGTGGAATTCGCCATGCTGTTGCCCTTCATGATCACCTTGTTCTTCGGTGTGGTGGAAAGCACGCTGGCGCTTCTGTGCCGGGCCGATGTCTCGATCATGGCCAGCACCGCCGCCGACCTGATTTCGCAGGCCGATACCCTGGCCAGCGCCGATGTCAGCAATGTCTATAGTGCCGCGGGCGCCATCCTCTATCCCTATTACGATCCCTCCAAGACCGGCTCCGCCAAACCGACCATCCGCATCACCAGCGTGATCTACGATACCACCGCCCAGAGCACGACAGTGGGCAAGGTGGCCTGGGTCTGTACTCAGAGCGGTTCCGGCGCCCTGACACCCAGTTCGCGCACGGTTGGCAGCACCGTGACCTTGCCCCAGGCCCTGCTGACCAGTGGCGGCAGCGTGATCATGGCGGAGATCGCCTACAGCTACGCCTCGCCCACCACCAAGGTGATCACCGGATCGATCAACTTCACCACCAATTTCTACACCAAGCCGCGGCGCGTGCCGCAGATCGCATCGCCCACGGGCGGCTGCCCCTGATCAGCGGGGGCGGCCCGCGGCGCGAATGCGCCGCAAAGGAAAGGAGAAAGGCACGGTGGTCAAAAGCTATCACCGCGGCCGAATGAGTCCCTCTTGTGCCACCGACGCCACGAGCGTCCCATCACGCCGATATATCGCACCGCGATTGAAGCCGCGGCCGCCCGACGCCGAAGGACTGTCCTGGACATAGAGCAGCCACTCGTCGGCACGAAACAGATGATGAAACCACATGGCGTGATCCAGGCTCGCCACCTTCACATCCGAGAAGATGCTTTTGCCATGGGGCAGAAGCGAGGTGTCCAGCAGCGACATGTCGGAGACGAAGGCCAGCAGCGCCCGATGGGTTGCGGCATCATCGGGCAGGACCCCGCGCGTTCTCAGCCAGATGTGATCCACCGCTGGCCGGGCCGGGCGATCCCCTGTCTCGCGGAATGGCCCCCGCCCCAGCACGGAGCGGGTCTCGAAGGGGCGATCGCGCCCCACCCAGGCGCGAATGTGCGGTGCGAGCCCGGGATCGCGCAGCAATTGCTGTTGGTCATCTTCCAGGCCTTCCGGGTCCGGCACCACCGGCATCTGGGACTGATGCTCGAAGCCGGTCTCGTTTCTTTGGAACGATGCGGCCAGGGTGAAAATCTGGGCGCCATGCTGGATGGCGACGACCCGCCGGGAGGTGAAGCTGCCGCCATCCCGCGACCGGTCGACCTGATACAGGATGGGGATTTTGGGGTCGCCCGGCCGCAGGAAATAGGCATGAAAGGAATGGCAGAGGCGCTCCGCAGTCACGGTGCGGGTGGCTGCCACCAGCGCCTGGGCCAGCACCTGGCCGCCAAATACCCGCTGGACCGGCTCGGCCGGGGAGGTACCGCGAAAGACGTTTTCCTCGATTTTTTCCAGGTCGAGCAGCCCCAGCAGCCGGGTTAGCGATGCATCAGACATTTTGTCCCCCGGGTTGACTGGCTATCCGATTGTTACTACTCGAAAAACGGGCGCCTGAGTCGGCCTGGCAAGAACTGTATGCAGCCGCTGAAAAAGTGTCAGTGCCTTTCGCCCGTACTATTGGGCCATTTCTTGCCCAATGCTGTTGCCAGCGTGACACAGGGCCTGGATAAAACCTTGGAAATTGCACGCTTATCTGCCGCAAAGCACCACATGGTATGGAGACATTTTCTCAGACCACCGTTATAAGCGCTACATTGGTTCCGACAGATCGGTGGGGGGTCCCTGCCTGTCCGTATTTTCAGCGAGGGTAGAAAAATGAAACTTCGTTTGCTCGCCATGGCGACTGTTGCCGCCGCGGCTCTCACGACGCCTGCATTGGCCGGCGATGGCTGGTATCTGGGGCTGGGTGGCGGCTGGGATGGCCAGACTGGCTATCGCATGTCGTCCGTGCCGGCCCCGACAGTCTTCAACGCCAAGGTGAATTCCAACGACAGTGCCATCGGCGCAGTCGCGATCGGTTACAAATGGCCCGAAGGCTTTCGCCTGGAGAACGAATTCGCCTTCACGCAGCACGACACTTCGCTCAACGGCGCTGGCGCCTTCGCTGCATCCGGCGGCAATCAGATCATCTCCGACATGGTCAATCTCGCCTATGACTATCCGCTGACCGACACCTTGAAGGTTACTGTTGGCGGCGGTCTCGGCGTGGGCGGCTTCCGTGGTTCGCTGCGGACCAATGGCACCAGCTTCGACCTCTTCCGTGGCGCCCACAGCGCCTTCCAGTGGCAGTTGATGGCAGGCTTGGCCCTCAGTGTCGCACCGGATGTCGATCTGTTCGGTGAGTATCGCTATCGCGAGAATGAGGCGGACGCGAATTTCGGGTCCTCCTATACCGTTCTCACCCCCGTTCATATTTCCACGATTCAGGAAAATGTCGTGATGGTCGGCCTGCGTTGGTTCATGACACCTCCGCCCCCCCCCCCGCCC
>DATBCP010000412.1:0-4122 GCA_036270435.1 Rhizomicrobium sp.
CTGCCCGCCATCCTGGCGATGATCGCCTTGGCGCCGGCGATGGCGTAAGCCTCCGCCATCAACCACCACCCGTGGCTTCACCCGCGGATTTGGGCGGCGTGATTTTGCGGATCGGCGCGGTTGGCGGGGTGGGATATTTTATGCCTAGCTGGTCCAGATAGGTGTCGTACTTCTTGGAGTCGTAATAATAGGGCTCCATAAGCGGCCGGTAGGTCCGCATATAATCGTCATTGACATGGATGGCCGGCACGTCGGTGGCGGACAAGAACGGTTTGTAGTGATCGTATTTCTGCTGGTCGGTGTCGAAATAGGCCTTGGCCTTGGTGAGATCCTCCGGAGTCGTCATCAGGTCCAGCACCGTCAGCGCCACCGCCTTGGCGCCCGCCAGCGCGCCCTTATGGGCGATGGGCGTCGCCATCGCCATGGCCGCGGTCACGTTATGGGCAATGGTGTTGGGAACATTGGAGGGATAGCGGATGGTGATGGTGGGAAGCGTCCACATGATGTCGCCGATATCGTCCGAGCCGCCGCCGGTCTGGACCCGGTCTTCGCGCTCGGGACGCAAAGGCGTGACCTTGTCTTTCAGCGGCTCGACTTTGAAATGCTGGGTCTCCTGCACCAGCTTGGCGAAAGCCTGGTCGTCGGCGGTCCATTTGGGCATGCCCACCGCTTCGATATTGGCCTGGGCCAGCTCGGCCATCGGCTTGTTGCCGTAATTGGGCGCGGCAGTACCGAGCAGCTTGTGCTCCACCGTGGTATCGGTCGCCATGGCGGCGGCATCCGCGGTCTTGTTGCCGATGTCGTACAGTTCCTTGACGCGATCGAAGGTGTAGTCGCGAAAATAATACCAGACCGAGGCCACCCCTGGGACGATGTTGGGCTGGCCGCCGCCGTTGGAGATCACATAATGCGTACGCTGGGAGAGAGGCAGATGCTCGCGGCGGAAATTCATCGCCACATCCATGATCTCGACCGCATCCAGCGCGCTGCGGCCATCCCAGGGATCGCCTGCGGCATGCGCCGTCCTGCCATGGAAGGTATACTCGATCGAAACCATGCCGTTGCTGCTGGGGCCATAGGCGGTCGAGAAATCACTGGCGACATGGGCGAAGATGCAGGCATCGACTCCCTTGAACAAGCCGTCGCGCACGTAAAATGCCTTGCTGCCCAGCAGCTCTTCCGCAATGCCCGGCCATAGCATCAGCCGGCCTTTGATGTGATGCTTTTCCATCACCGCCTTGATGGCCAGCGCCGCGGCGATCTGCAGCGGCATGCCGGAATTGTGGCCTTCGCCATGACCTGGCGCGCCTGCAACCATGGGTTCGATCTTCGGATCGCCTGGAATCTGGGACACCCCGCGCAAATCGTCTTCGTCGCTGCCAAGCGCGATCAGCGGACCGGCCTCGCCCCAGGTCGCTGTCCAGGCCGTGGGAATGCCCGCCACACCCTTGGTGATCTTGAACCCGTTCTTGGCCAGGATGTCGGCGAGATAGGCGCTGGTCCGGAATTCCTGAAACCCCGGCTCGCCATAGCTGAACACCGTGTCCACCATCACCTGGATCAGCTTGGCATGGCTGTCGATATCGGCGATGGCCTCCTGCTTGTAGTCCTGCGGCGCCAGTGCAGCCAAGGGCAATGGCGTGAGGATCGAGGCGCTAAGCAAAAGAGCAGCTGACTTTCTTCCAACGGCCATCATCGTCCCCCATGTGATGCCTGGGCTACGCTACACCCGGTCCGGATGGACGAACAGGTTATGGATGGTCCGCGAGCAGGCCGAAATGTCGCTACCCGGCGTTCATTCGCTGACCCGGACCCCGACGCGGAACGTGCGGCCCAGCACGTCATAGACGCCGCTGTTGGGCTGGTTGCCGCCGCTGGTGGTGGCCACGATGGGCGGGGAAACGTCGCCCACATTGTCCATGGCGCCGTAGAACTGCACCGTGTCTGTCCAGCGATAGGAAGCGCGCAGGTCGAGATAGGCGACGGCGCCGATGCTGTTGTCGTCCACCAGGCCGCTTATGTCGCCGCGTGTCAACACACCGCTGGGGCTCAGTTTGGCCGAGACGATACCAGGTTGGCCCTCGGTACCATTGCTGAGGACCGCCGACCCGATGAAGCGGCCCTGCACCGTGAAGGACACGGCATCCTGCGTATAGGTGGCGGCCAGATTGGCCTTCAGTTTCGGAATGCCGCTGGCATAAGCATCGGGACTGACGCCCAGCGCGCCGGCCCGGTCATAGGTAACGCCCAGCGCCGTGCGGGTCTGTTGGTCCATATAGGTTCCCGTCAGATCCCAGGTCAAACTGCCATCGAGCAAGGGATGGGTGTAATGGGCGGTGACGTCCAGGCCGGAAACGGAATCCAGGGCGGAGTTCAAGGGCAAAACCTTGACCTGGGTCGGCTGGGCCGCGCCGCCGGCAAAGACCAGTTGCGGACAATAGATGGCCTGGCCCGCCAGGCAGCGGTCGATCACAGTCTGGAAATCGGTTGTATCGATCGCGCCATGCAGATTGATGGAATACCAATCGGCGGTCAGCATCAGGCCCGGCACAAAAAGGGGCGTGAGCACCACCCCGCCCGACACCGTGACCGCCTTTTCCGGCTGCAAGGCGGGGTTGCCGCCCTGAAGGGCGAAGCACTGGTAGAAAGGCGAGTTGCTGGGATAGCGGCAGGTCTGCGTCGTCAAGACGCCGGGTGAGAAAAGTTCGGAAATCTGCGGCGCGCGTATGTCCAGCGACCAGCTGGTCCGCAGGCGGATCTCGTCATCGACCTGGGAGACCAGGCCCAGCTTCCAAGTTTCAACCAGCCCGCTGGTGGAATAGCTCGTCAATCTGCCCGCCGCGTTCACATTCAGGCTCTGGACAAAGCTGTCCTTGAGGATGGGCGCGTCCACTTCCAGGAAGCCTTCTTCGACATGATACTGGCCGCGATACGGCAGAAAATTCCCGGCCGCCCACTGGGCGGTCGCCCCGCGTGAATCGGCCTGGATCACGCCGCCCTGTTCATGGCGGTATTCGGCACCGAATGCCACCGCCACCGGACCGGGGGCAAGGCCCATGGCAGCACGCCCTGCAGCGAACCGGCCATGACGTCCTGATTCAAGGCAATGGTTTCATTGTCGAGAATTCCGGAAACGGGATCGCGGCCGGGATTGACGTAGAGCAGCGCCGCATCGGACGCGACGCCGGTGCCCAGAATGTCCAACGGTTGGCAGCCGCCCGCAGCGGGATTGCCCATAAGCAAGGCGCGGCACTGGATGCTGCCGATCGGCAGGCCGGAGCTTCCCTGGTTGGCGGCCGTGACCCGCACCGCATCGGTGGCGAAATTGTAGCGCGGGGTGAGACTGTTGTTATGCACCACCTGGCGTTCGCGCACACCGGAATGCTGGATATAGCCGTTCCAAATCCAATCCTCGCCAAGCCGGCCCTCCAGCGAAAACACGCCGCGCATCAGGGCGCGATGGTTGTCGTTGCAGGGTATCCCAACCGTCATGCATACCGCATTGATCGAATAGCTGTCGGCCGGGAGGTTGTTGAGATTTAGCGTGCCGACAACGATCGCCTGGCTGGGCGCGGCCGCGGTGCCGGATGCGCCCGTGGCGGCATTGAACCCGTTGGAAAGCGTGCCGAAGGCCGCCGCTATGGGAGCGGGAAGAAACGCATTGTCGGGACGGATGGTCACCGCCGATAGACGAAAGGCGCCGCCGCTGCGTTCGGAGGAGAGGCCGTAATTCAGCTGCAGCGACGCTTTGATATCCGATGTCAACTCATAACTGCCAAAGCCGAAAAATGCGGCATGGCTGTAAGGCACAGCCAGCGGGATAAAGCGGAAGGGGCCGGTGCGCTCATTGGCGCTGCAGCCATTGTAGCAACCGGTGCTGTAGATGGTGCCGGGATTGAAGGCCGATACCGCGCCATTGGCGCCGAACTGCAGGCCGACCAGCGCATTGGCAGCCAGGGCCGAGCCTGCGCCACCTGCGGTGTTGGCGGCAATCAAGCCGCCCTGGGTGACCTGGATATTGCCGACATGATCCTGGTGGATGAATAGAGGCTGGCTGCCGCCGACGGTATAGGCCGGATTCTGAACCAGTGTCGTGCCCTGCCACCAATCGGTCTGGCCAAT
>DATBCP010000413.1:0-11696 GCA_036270435.1 Rhizomicrobium sp.
CGCCTTCTTCCTCTATATCGCCGGCGCCATCACCGAACCGCCCAAGACCATCCTTTATGCCGGGCTGGAGTCTCGCGATGCCGCCCAAGTGACCGCCAAGCTTGACGCCATGAATGTCAAATATGACGCCAAGGGCGATGGCGGCACCATCCTGGTGCCTGCCGACCAGGTGACCAAGCTGCGCATGGCGCTGGCGCAGGATAATCTCCCTGCCGCCGGCATAGGCTATGAGATTTTCGACAAGTCGGACGCCTTCGGCACCACCGCCTTCGTCCAGAACATCAATCACCAGCGGGCCCTGGAGGGCGAATTGGCGCGCTCCATGCAGACCATCGAAGGCATCCAATCGGCGCGGGTGCATCTGGTCATTCCCGAGCGCCAGATCTTTGCCCGCGACGACCAGCAGCCCAGCGCTTCGGTGGTGCTGAAAACAGCCGGCAAGATGGACCGCGGCCAGGTCCTGGCCATCCAGCATCTGGTGGCGGCGGCTGTCTCCGGCCTTTCCGCCGATCGCGTCGCCATTGTCGATGATCGCGGCAACCTGTTGGCCGGCGGCGACCAGAAATCCGGTCCCGACGCGCTGGCCCGCAACCAGGACGAGGACACCGCCAATTACGAGAACGGTGTGCGCCAACGCATCGAAGCCATCGTCTCCTCGGTGGTGGGTGCCGGCCATGTGCAGGTCCAGGTTACGGCCGACATCAACTACAACCACACCCAGACCACCAGCGAGACCTACGATCCCGATAGCAAGGTGGTGCGCTCGACCCAGACGGTCGAGCAGAACGCCTCCAACACCAGCAGCAATGGCGGCAGCAATGCCGTATCGGTGGCCAACGCCCTGCCGGGCGGGCAGGCGGCGACGGGTGGCGCGAGCGACCAGTCCAAGGACACCTCCGGCCGCACCGAAGAAACCACCAACTACGAAATCTCCAAAAAGGTCACCACCTCCACCGTCGATGGCGGCGACGTGAAGAAGCTTTCCGTGGCCGTGGTGGTCGACGGGTCCGGCGACACCGCCGCCGCCTACAAGCCGCGCAGCGCCGACGAAATGGCCAAGATCACCGCCTTGGTGAAATCCGCGATGGGCTTCGACCAAGCGCGCGGCGACCAGATGCAGGTCACCAATATGCAATTCGCCCGCATGGAGGAATCCACCGCCGGTACGCCCGCGCCCAAGCCGCTGCTCGGGCTGGACAGTTCCTATTGGTTCAAGATCATCGAGGCCGCGATCCTGTGCGTCACCGCGCTGCTGATCGGCCTGTTCGTCGCCAAGCCCCTGATCAACCGCATGTTCGCGGCCCAGACCGCGGCCGCCGGCGGCGCGACCCGCCTGGCCAGTGCCTCTCCGGTCGCTGGCAGCCTGTCCGCCCCGGCCGGCGCCGACGCCGCCAGCCCTGTCGGTCCGGAAGGCTCGCCCGCCTTGCCCGCGCCCAAATCCAGCATAGATGTCAGCCGCATCGACGGCCAGGTACGCGAATCCTCCATCAAGAAAGTCGGTGAGGTGGTCTCCGCCCATCCCGAAGAGGCGCTGGCGATCATCCGCACCTGGCTGCATCAACCGGTCTGATCCATGTCGAAACCCGCCAAGACCGCAGTCAAGGACGACATCCGCTCCCTCTCAGGCGCGGAACGCGCCGCCATCATCATGCTCTCCTTGGGAGAAGATCACTCCCAGAAGATCTGGGAGATGATGGACGAGGAGGAGATCAAGGAAGTCTCCCAGGTGATGTCCAACCTGGGTTCGGTGTCTTCCAGCCTGATCGAAAGGCTGCTGGTGGATTTCGTGTCCCAGATGTCGGGCACCGGCTCGCTGATGGGCTCGTATGAATCCACCGAGCGGCTGCTGGCCCAGATCCTGCCGCCGGAAAAGGTCGGCACCATCATGGAGGAAATCCGCGGTCCCGCCGGGCGCACCATGTGGGACAAGCTGGCCAATGTGAACGAGACGGTGCTGGCCAACTATCTCAAGAACGAATACCCCAAGACCGTTTCGGTGGTGCTGTCCAAGATCAAGCCGGAACATGCCGCGCGCGTGCTGGGCGCCCTGCCCGAGGAATTTGCGCTGGAAGTGGTGCAGCGCATGCTGCGCATGGAAAGCGTGCAGAAGGACATTCTTGACAAGGTCGAGCAGACCTTGCGGGTGGAGTTCATGTCCAACCTGGCGCGCACCGCCAAGCGCGATGCCCATGAGCAGATGGCGGAAATCTTCAACAATTTCGACCGCCAGACCGAAAGCCGCTTCATCACCGCGCTGGAAGAGCGCAGCCGCGACTCCGCCGAGCGCATCAAGGCCTTGATGTTCACCTTCGAGGACCTGGCCAAGCTCGACCCCGGCTCGATCCAGACCCTGTTGCGCAATGTCGAGAAGGACAAGCTGGGCCTGGCGCTCAAGGGCGCCACCGACGGGCTGCGCGATGTCTTCTTCTCGAATATGAGCGAACGCGCCGGCAAGATCCTGCGCGACGACATGGAAGCGATGGGCCCGGTCCGCCTCAAGGATGTGGATGAAGCCCAGATGCGCATGGTCAATATCGCCAAGGACCTCGCCAATAAGGGCGAGATCATGATCGCCGGCGGCAGCGGCGAAGACGAGCTGGTGTACTGATGTCCACCGGCGCGCACAAATTCACCTTCGATACCGAATTCGCCGGCAGCGAGAACCGCCAGACTGCGGCGGCCCAGGCCCGTCAGAAGCAGACCCTCACCACCGAGGAATTGGAGGCGCTCAAGACCCTGGCCCGCCATGAAGGCGCCAACAGCGCCCAGGTCCGCACCGCCGAGGCCTTGGAGCGCAGCATCGCCGCCCTGACCATTTCGGTGCGCGCGGCGCTGGATGTGAGCCATGCCGAGATCGAAGCGGTGCGCGATGAAGCCGCGCGCCTGGCGCTCGCCATGGCCAAGAAGATCGCTCCCGCCGCCCTTGCCGCGCTTCCGGCGGGCGATGTCGAGATCGCACTGCGCCAGGCCATGCATCAGGCCATCGCCGAACCCCGCATCACCTTGCGCGCCGCCCCCGCCGTGATCCAGGCCTTGGAGCCGCGCCTGAGCGATATCGCCCATGAAGAAGGCTATGACGGCCGCGTGCTGTTTGCCGCCGATCCTACCATGACCGGCGCGGATTGCCGCATCGAATGGCGCGGCGGCGGCGCCGAACGCAGCGAACAGACTATCGAAGAGGCGCTTGCCGCCCTCATCGCCCATCGTTTCTCGCACACAGTGAAAGGATAAGTCCCATGGCGACCGACAATGTCGATCTGCCCGACCTCAGCCACGAAGGCGGACCCGGCAGCGCCGCCATGCTCAACACCAACGGGCACGCGGAAGCGACGCCCAAACATTCCGCCGCCGACCTGGAAGCGGTGTTCGACGTTCCGGTCACGGTCAGCGCCGTCCTGGGCAAGAGCGCGATGGAAGTCAGCCAGCTGCTCAAGCTGGGGCGCGGCACCATCGTCGAACTGGACCGCAAGGTCGGCGAAGCCATCGATATTTACGTCAATGACCGCCTGGTCGCACGCGGCGAAGTCGTGCTGGTGGAAGACCGGCTGGGCATCACCATGACCGAAATCATCAAGGCCGGGTCCGGCTCTTGAAACCTATTTTTTGAAGGATAATCGCTATGCGTCTCCTCATCGTCGGCGGACTCCAGGGCCAGCTCGGATTGGCCACCAAAATCGCCATGGACAAGGGGGCGAAAGTCACCCATGCCGTGGACATCGAGCAGGCGCTGGCCTCGCTTCGCGGCGGCATCGGCGCCGACCTGGTGTTCTGCGATGTCGGGCTGGAAATCGGCGCTTTGGTGCGCGGTCTTTCCGCCGAGCGCATCTGCACCCCGGTCGTGGCCTGCGGCATCGGCACCGACACCCGCCGGGCGGTGGATGCCATCCGCGCCGGCGCTAAGGAATATCTGCCCTTGCCCGCCGAGCCGGAACTGATTGCGGCCGTCCTGGCGGCGGTGGCCGATGAGTCCCACCAGCTGGTCTATGAAGACGAAGCCATGGCGGCGGTTCTCAGCCTGGCCGACCAGATCGCCGGCAGCGAAGCCTCCATCCTGGTGACCGGCGAAAGCGGCACAGGTAAGGAAGTTCTGGCCCGCTATGTCCACCGCAAGTCGCTGCGCGCCGACAAGCCTTTCATCTCGGTGAACTGCGCCGCGATTCCGGAAAATCTTCTGGAATCGGAATTGTTCGGCCATGAAAAAGGCGCCTTCACGGGCGCCATCGCGCGCCGCATCGGCAAGTTCGAGGAAGCCAATGGCGGCACGCTGTTGCTGGACGAAATCAGCGAAATGGATGCGCGCCTGCAAGCCAAACTGCTCCGCGCCATCCAGGAGCGTGAGATCGACCGCGTCGGCGGCACCAAGCCGGTCAAGGTGGACATCCGCATCATCGCCACCTCCAACCGCGACCTGGCGGACGCCGTCAAGCACGGCACCTTCCGCGAGGACCTGCTCTATCGCCTGAACGTAGTCAACCTGCGCCTGCCGGCGCTGCGCGAGCGGCCCAAGGACATCCGCGCTTTGTCGCATCATTTCGCGCGCAAATATGCCGAAGCCAATGGCGTGGCCTATCGCCCGGTCTCGTCCCAGACCGAACGCCTGCTGTTGTCGCACAACTGGAGAGGCAATGTCCGCGAACTGGAAAACACCATCCATCGCGCCGTGCTGCTGGCGTCGGGCGCGGAGATCGCGCCGGAAGCCATCCGCCTGCCGGACGGCACACAGGTGGGCGCCTCCATGGCGGCACCCCCGCAGCATGCCAGCGTGCATAGCGCCGTGGTGTCCGCCACCGCCGTCACCCGTTCGCTGGTAGGCCGCACCGTCAGCGATGTCGAGCGCGACCTGATCCTGGACACGCTGGACCATTGCCTGGGCAACCGCACCCATGCGGCCAACATCCTGGGCATCTCCATCCGCACCTTGCGCAACAAGCTGAAGGAATATTCCGACTCCGGCTTGAGCATTCCCAGTCACGGCGAACAGCGCGTAGCCAGTTGATAATCACAGGTTGATCTGAATGTCCGACATCGGCACCACCGCTTCCACGGGCTTTGATTTCTCGCCCGCCAGGATCGTCGACTTTGTCAAAAAGTCCGACCTGGGCCTGGCGATCGGCATCATGGCCATCCTGGTGGTGCTGATCCTGCCGCTGCCGACCTGGATGCTGGATGTCAGCCTGGCTTTTTCGCTCAGTTTCGCGATCCTGATCCTGATGACGGCGGTGTTCATCAGGAAGCCGCTGGAATTCTCTTCCTTTCCCACCATCCTCTTGATCACGACCATGCTGCGGCTGGCGTTGAACCTGGCCTCCACCCGCCTGATCCTGGGTCACGGCAATGAAGGCACGGCCGCATCCGGCTATGTCATCCAGGCCTTCGGCAACCTGGTGATGCAGGGCAATTTCGTCATCGGCCTGATCGTCTTCGCCATCCTGATCATCGTGAATTTCGTGGTCATCACCAAAGGTTCGGGCCGCATCGCCGAAGTGGCGGCGCGCTTCAGCCTGGATGCCATGCCCGGCAAGCAGATGGCGATCGATGCCGACCTGTCCGCCGGCCTGATCGACGAAAAGGAAGCCAAACTGCGGCGCAAGACCATCGAGGCGGAATCCAATTTCTTCGGCGCCATGGATGGTGCCAGCAAATTCGTGCGCGGCGACGCCATTGCCGGCCTGTTGATCGTGGCCATCAACATTGTCGGCGGCATCATCATCGGCGTGGCGCAAAAGGGCATGAGCTTCGGCGATGCCACCCACACCTTCACGCTTCTCACTGTCGGCGACGGGTTGGTGTCGCAGATGCCGGCCCTGATCGTTTCCACCGCCGCCGGCCTGATGGTGTCCAAGGCGGGCGTGGAAGGCGCCACCGACAAGGCGCTGATGGGCCAACTCTCCTTTTATCCGCAAGCGCTGGGCATGGCCGCGGCCGTGATGGGCGTCGTCGCGGTCCTGCCCGGCATGCCGACTTTGGTGTTCGGCGCCCTTTCGCTAGGTACGGGTTCGCTGGCCTATTACGCTTTCAAGCGCAAGGACGCCCGCACGGCCCTGGCCGCCGCAGAGACGGCCGGCGCCACCGCCGCGCCCAAGGAAGAGCCGATTTCCAGCGCGCTCGCCCTGGACTTGCTGCGCATCGAACTGGGTTACGGCTTGTTGCCTTTGATCAACGATGTGCAGGGCCACCGCATCACCGACCAGATCAAGGCGTTGCGCCGCCAGCTCGCCCAGGAGATGGGCTTTGTCATGCCGGCCGTGCGCATCCTGGACAATATGCAGCTGGGCGCCAACGAATACCGCATCCGCGTCAAGGAATTCGATTCCGGCAAGGGCGAACTGTTCCCCGGCAGCTTCCTGATCATGGACCCCAAGGGGCTTCCCATCGACCTGCCCGGCACAGCCACCACCGAGCCGGCTTTCGGCCTGCCCGCCACCTGGGTTTCCGGCAGCCTGAAGGAGGAAGCCTCCTTCCGCGGTTTCACCGTGGTGGATCCCGGCACGGTGCTGACCACGCATCTGACCGAAGTGCTCAAAAGCCATATGGCGGAGCTGCTCTCCTATGCCGAGACCAAGAAGCTGCTGGACGATCTGCCGCCGGAGAACAAGAAGCTGGTGGAAGAACTGATCCCCTCGCAGATTTCCATCACCGGCGTGCAGCGCGTGCTGCAGACCCTGCTCAGCGAACGCGTCTCCATCCGCGACCTGCCCGCCGTCCTGGAAGGCATCGCCGAAGCGGTCGGCCATACCAAGAATGCGCTTTATATCACCGAACATGTGCGCGCGCGTCTCGCCCGCCAGCTCTGCCACGCCAATCTTTCGCCGGGCGGCTATCTGCCGCTGGTGGCGCTGTCGCCTGGCTGGGAGCAGGCTTTTGCGGAATCGATCATAGGCCAGGGCGAGGAGCGCCAGCTCGCCATGGCGCCCTCCCGGCTGCAGCAGTTCATCCAGCAGGTGCGCGAGGCCTTCGACGAAGCCGGTGCCAAGAATGAAGTGCCGGTGCTTCTCACCAGCCCGCAGATCCGTCCCTTTGTGCGTTCCATCATCGAGCGTTTCCGCCCCGCAACGGTGGTCATGAGCCAGAACGAGATCCACGCCTCGGTGCGCCTGCGCACCCTGGGCCAGGTGTGAGAGGCGCACGCATGGCCCTGCTCCAAAGCGCCGGCAATCTGATCGCCTTTCCCCGCGCCGACCTGCGTCACCTGTTGGGCGTCGCCGTGAAGCGTCACCGTTTGCCGGAGGAATTGGGACAGGCCCTGGTGCGTGAAGCCGCCAACTTTCCCGACGTCAGCCCGGATACGGCCTTGGCCTGCGCGCTTGCCCGCCGCATGCATCTGGCGCCGATCGACCTGGAAAAAGCGCGCGGCATCCTTTTGGTCGGGCCGGCCGGCGCAGGCAAGACCAGCGTGGCCGCCAAGATCCGGCACGCCGCCGCCTTGATCGGGCGCAAGACCGAACTGACCAAGGCGGATGGCGGACTGGCCCTGTTTCGCACAGGGAGCGTCCGCGAGGTCCGTAGCGACAGCGTACGGACGAGCGACAATAAAACAGACCGCAATCCCCCGGAGCTGCTCAGCGTGATGGAGGCCGACGGCTTCAATCCGCTGAATTCCCGCGCCGCCAGCGCTTTCAGCGCGCTGGGGGAGATCGGCGGGGTGGAAACCATCGGCGTGGTGTCGGCGATGAGTGATGCCGAAGATGTCGGCGAGCTTGTTGCCGCCTTCCGCTTCCGCCGCGTGATCATCACCAATCTGGACCGTACCCGCCGGCTGGGTGCGGCGCTGGCCGCATCCTTGTCAGGCGCCCGGCTCGCCCATGTCACCTACGGCCCTGCGCCCGAGGACGGGCTTCAGACACTGGAGTCCGGCGCATTGGCGGCGCAGATGTTGGAACTGCGGTCTCACTGATCCCGTCTTTACTCACCATGGGCGGGCTTGAGCCGGCCATGGTGAGAATAGGTTGGATTAGTGCTTCTTCGCACCTGTCGCTTTTCCCCGGTTGTCCACCGCAAACGGCCCCGGCCCCATCCCCACCATCAACAGCAAACCGCCGCAAATGGCGAAGTCGCGGGTAAAAATCCCGAACTGGTGGGCGCGCGCGGCGACATCGGCATAATGCCAATAGTCATGCATGGTCACCGCCGCGACCATGGTCATGCCGAACAGCAGGATCGCGCCATGACGGGTGTGATAGCCGAACAAAAGCGAGATGCCGCCCATGACGAGCAGGATCAAGGCCAGCAAAAGCACCAGCGGCGGAATGGGGACGTGCTTACCCGCCAGCTCAAGCGCCAGGTTGCGCCAGTTGCCCGCGATGTCCATCGCGCTGGCGAGATAGAACCAGGCAAAAGCGCACCTTCCGAAGAAGGGCGAGATCGTCTCTGAAAATGACATGCCCGCGACGCCCCTGTCGCCAAACCCCTTTGGGCGACTCAGCAGCCGGAATCATAGGACAGCCGCGCTGCGGTGCAACCGGTTGGTTAACCTTGGTTTATCATCCGCTGCTTTTTTGCCACAGATAACGGCAAGGCGTGACTTTCGCGGAACGCCCTATCCGGCAGTCCGTTTATGCCCCGGAGGGGACCTTTGTGAGGGTCTTGGCTATGTCTGCGATTGGTAGCGCCGTAGGCAACGCGCCGAACGGCAAAGTATTTGCAATTTCCGCCTATGCCGATACCCGGCATGCGCATCTTTGCTTTGAGCGCCAGCAGTCCTTGGCGCTCAGGGAGCTGGAATGGGAAGACCGGCTGGAGCCCATGCTGCCCTGGAGCGCACTGATCCTGCGCGGCCTGGGCGGGATGGCCGTCGTTTTCGCCGTCCTGGCGATGCTGATGTGAAGCGTTAACGCGGGCCGGGCTGGGTTAGGCTGTATTGCGTAGGGAGTGCTTGCGCAGGTGGCGCACAAGCGCCATTTCGTCCATCCGCGACTGCGCCCGGCGGGCCTGGACTTCGTTCGCCCGCTTGACCTGCTGCTCCACCGCGATTTCCAGCGACTTGAGCTCCTGGAAGGCGTTCGACAGGTCGAGATGGGCGGCCTGATGCTCGCGCTCGATTTCCTTCAGCGTGTTGCGCAGGTTTTCACGCCGGGACTCGATGGAGCGCAGGAAGGTCGGGAAGGCCAGCCGGCCGATATCGGAATCCCCGGCGCGCTGCCTTTCGCGGGTGACATTGTCGTCCAGGTCGGTCAGCTTGCGCTCCAGGTCCATTTTCATGGCCTCGATCGCCGCGATACGGCGCTTCACCTCATCGACGCGGAAGCGCTTCAGGCGCAGTAGCGTATCGGTCCGGTTCATAGCGCATCCCCTTGTGCGCCGCCCATGATCGCGGTCAGCGCCCCATAGCCTTCGCTTAACACCGCCCGCTCGGTCTTGGCCTGCGCCAGGAATGCTTCGAGTTGCGGATAAAGCCTTACGGCTTCGTCCACTTCAGGATTCGTGCCAGCCTTGTAGGCGCCCAGCCGGATGAGCTCCGCCATATCTTCGTAAACGGCGAGAGGCGCTCGGGCCCGCAAAACCAGCTTTTGTTCATCTTCTGTGTTGCAAGCCGGCATGGCGCGGCTGACACTCTTAAGAATATTGATGGCAGGAAAGCGCCCTCGTTCCGCAATGGCACGTTCCAAAACGATATGACCGTCCAGGATGCCGCGCACCGCATCCGCCACCGGTTCGTTATGGTCGTCGCCTTCGACCAACACGGTAAACAGGCCGGTGATGGTGCCGGTCTTTCCATTGGCCCCTCCGGCGCCGGGGCCGTCTTCACCCGGACCGGCGCGTTCCAGAAGACGCGGCAGTTCGGCAAAGACGGTCGGCGTATAGCCTTTGGAAGCGGGCGGCTCGCCGGCCGAAAGCCCGATCTCGCGCTGGGCCATGGCAAAGCGGGTGACGGAATCCATCAACAGCAGGACATTCAGGCCGGAATCGCGCAGATGTTCCGCCACCGTCATGGCGACGTAGGCGGCTTGGCGGCGTACCAAAGGCGGCTCGTCGCTGGTGGCGGCAACGACCACCGAACGCGCCAGGCCTTCTTCGCCCAGATCGTCCTCGATGAATTCTTTGACCTCGCGGCCGCGCTCGCCGATCAAGCCGATCACGATGGCATCGGCGTTTGAATTGCGGGCCAGCATGGACAACAAGATGGACTTGCCCACGCCGCTGCCGGCGAAAATGCCCATGCGCTGACCGGCGCAGCAGGTGGCAAAAGCATTCAGCGCGCGGATGCCGAGATCCAATTTCTTGCCGACACGGCCGCGGCGAATGGCGGGCGGCGGCGCGGCCTTGAGCGCGTAAGGCGCGGTGCCTTGGGGCAGCGGACCTTTGCCATCCATGGCCTGCCCGAAGCCGTCGATGACCCGCCCAAGCCAGGCGCGGGAAGGGTAGATGGAGGCCGGCTGATCCTGGAAATCCGCCCGTGCCCCCAAGGTAATTCCATCCAGGGAGCCCAGCGGCATGACCAGTGCCCGGCCGTCGCGAAAGCCAACCACTTCACAGGATATTTTCTTGTTGTTTCCGATGCTTATGCGGCATTGCCCGCCCAGGCTGACGGCCCCTTGGGCGCCCGTGATTTCCACCGCCAGCCCCTCAATACGGGCGACCCGGCCAAAGCGGGTCAGGGTGGGAATGGCCTCGATATCCTTGAGCAAAGCGCGCATGAAACTCTCTTTTTTGGGCGCGTTCTCGCCCCCCGAAAGCTTTTTTTGGAGAATTTTTCCCCCAATTGGGACCATTGTGCCGCCAAAAATTTAAACCGCGGTAAACTTAATAAATCGAATCAAGACCCTTAGCGGAGTTCCCAAATCCTTCCCGGAACCCGGAAGGGGTTGCCAGTTGCTAGGGAAGTTAAAGCTGCTGTTAACTATTTAAGCTTAACGTCCGGAAACCGATTAACTGTGACTGCACCAATGTGGGTCATGTTCGAACCGAACGAGAGGGGCCTGATATGCGCGTACTCCTGATCGAAGACGATAGCGCCATGGCGCGGAGCATCGAGCTGATGCTGCGCAGCGAAGGTCTTAACGTCTACACCACCGATCTCGGCGAAGAAGGGATCGATCTGGGCAAACTTTACGATTACGACATTATTGTTTTGGATTTGCAGCTGCCCGACATGTCGGGCTTCGAAGTTCTCAAGGCCCTGCGCGTTGCCAAAGTGCAGACGCCGGTCCTGATCCTGTCCGGCAACGCCATTGTCGAAGCCAAGGTCAAGGCACTGGGCTTCGGCGCCGACGATTACATGACCAAGCCGTTCCATAAGGACGAGCTGGTTGCCCGCATCCAGGCGGTCGTGCGCCGCTCCAAGGGCCATAGCCAGTCGGTTATCACCACCGGCAAGCTCACGGTTAACCTTGATGCCAAGACCGTGGAAGTGGACGGCGCCCGGGTGCACCTGACGGGCAAGGAATATCAGATGCTGGAACTGCTCAGCCTGCGCAAGGGCACCACCCTGACCAAGGAAATGTTCCTCAACCATCTTTATGGCGGCATGGACGAGCCGGAATTGAAGATCATCGACGTCTTCATCTGCAAGCTGCGCAAGAAGCTGGCCGCGGCCACCGAGGGCGCCAATTACATCGAAACCGTGTGGGGCCGCGGCTATGTGCTGCGCGATCCGAACGGCGAAGAAATCGTGCAAGTCGCGTAACGCGATCGGACAAGGTTTGGAAAAGGCGCCTTCGGGCGCCTTTTTTATTGCCAACTCATTGTCCGCTCAGACC
>DATBCP010000414.1:0-13056 GCA_036270435.1 Rhizomicrobium sp.
CTTCCGCTCTGTTCCTGGGCGACCGCAAATCCGCGGCGCCGGGCACAGCGGTATTTGCGGGCCTGGAAGGCACGCGGCCTTTGCTGTGCGAGATACAGGCGCTGGTTTCTGCCACCGCTTACGGCACGCCGCGCCGTGCCGTGGTGGGTTGGGATACCGGACGGCTGGCCATGATCCTGGCGGTGCTCGACGCCAGGGCCGGGGTTGGAATCGGCGCCGCCGATGTCTATCTCAACGTCGCCGGCGGGCTGAAGATCAACGAGCCCGCGGCGGACCTGGCGGCGGCGGCGGCGCTTGTTTCCTCTTTCGGTGGAGAAGCCTTGCCTCGCGACTCGGTGTTTTTCGGCGAGATCAGCCTGTCGGGCGATATCCGTCCCGTGCCCCAGGCCGAGGCCCGGCTCAAGGAAGCGGCAAAGCTGGGTTTCAAGACAGCGTTCGTTCCGGCCGGAACCAAGACCCATGATCCCGGCCTTGTGTTAACGGAAATTAGCAGTGTTGCGGACTTGCTGAGATTTGCTCCTGAGCCCCGACCCCCAAAAGTCTCGAGCCGTGCTAAACTCGAATCATGAGTCTCTCGGTCTCCTTCATCGACTGCCTGATCGTGCTGGTCATCGTCGTGTCGGCGGGCTATGCCGCATGGCGTGGCTTCATCTGGGAGACCCTGACCATCTTTGCCTGGGCAGCGGCGGCTTTCTCCTGTCTTTATTTCGGGCCGTATCTGATCCCGATGACCAAGAGCCTGGTGAACACCGACTGGCTGGCGGGCCTGATCGCCTATGCCGCCGTCTTCCTGGCGGTATTCATTCCTTTCGCCTTTATGAGCCACCGCTTCAGCCAAAGCGTGAAGAGTTCGCCTATCGGGCCGCTGGACCGGGTCGCGGGTGTGGCCTTCGGCGTGGTGCGCGGGTTGGTGATCGTGGGTCTGGCGTATCTGGCGTTCACCTATTTCGTGCCCATCCGCAAGCAGCCGCTCTGGGTCACCGAGGCCAAGCTGTTGCCAATCGTGCAAGACACCGCCGATGTGCTGCTGACACTGGTTCCCAACAAGAGCCATGACTATGCCTATGTCCCTCAGCATGAGGAGATCCGTCAGGCACCGCCCCAAGACGAGCAAAAGCCGGATCAGGAGCGCAATGCGCGGAACCAGCCCGCCAGCGCACCTCTTAAACCGGACCTTAGGCATGATCCCATGGCAGAGCTGATCCGCAAGGCGGAAAAGGCGCCGAAAAGCGGGCAAAAAGACCAAGCGGTGCAGCAGAAGAGCGCAGCCACCGCCCCGAAATCCTATGGCGCCAGCGACCGCCAGGCGCTAGACAAGCTTGTACAGACCGGCGGGAACCGATGACCGGCCAAAGCGAACATATCTGGGACTTGTCCCGGGAAGACGGAGACACGCTGCATGAGGAATGCGGCGTGTTTGGCGTTTTCGACCATGCCGATGCGGGCGCGTTGGCGGTGCTGGGACTGCATTCGCTGCAGCATCGCGGCCAGGAAGCGGCTGGCATCGTCACCTATGACAATGGCCATTTCATCGCCGAGCGCCATCCCGGCCTGGTGGGGGATGCTTTCGGGCGCAACTCCAACGCCGCCCGCAATCTCAAGGGCCGTTTTGCCATCGGCCACAACCGCTATTCCACCGCCGGCGGCAGCCGCGCGAGCAACATCCAGCCCATCTTCGCCGATTTGGCCGGCGGCGGACTGGCGATCGCCCATAACGGCAATCTCACCAACGCCCATACCTTGCGCCAGGAGCTGGTGGGGCAGGGTGCCATCTTCCAGTCCACCTCCGACACCGAGACCATTGTCCATCTGGCAGCGCGCAGCCCCAAGGCGCGCATCGTCGACAAGCTGATCGATGCGCTGTGCCAGGTGCAGGGTGCCTATTCGCTGGTGGCGCTCACCTCCAAAAAGTTGATCGGGGTGCGCGACCCCAATGGTGTGCGCCCGCTGGTGATGGGTACGCTGGACGGATCGGTGATCTTCGCTTCCGAGACCTGCGCCCTGGACATTATCGGCGCCGAATATGTGCGTGACCTCAAGCCGGGCGAAATGGTGGTGGTGGATAAGGACGGGATGCGCAGCCATTTCCCCTTCAAGCCGCAGGCCCACCGTTTCTGCGTCTTCGAATATATCTATTTCGCGCGGCCCGACTCCACCCTGGAAGGCCGCAACGTCTATGAGGCGCGCAAGAATATCGGTGCGGTCCTGGCGCAAGAAGCGCCGGTCGAAGCCGACATGGTGATCCCGGTGCCCGATAGCGGCGTGCCGGCCGCACTGGGCTATGCCAATGCCGCCAAGCTCCCGTTCGAGCTCGGCATCATCCGCAATCACTATGTGGGCCGCACGTTCATCGAACCGTCGGACTCCATCCGCCATCTGGGCGTGCGGCTGAAGCACAATCCCAACCGCGCCAAGCTCAAGGGCCAGCGCGTGGTGCTGGTGGACGATTCCATCGTGCGCGGCACGACCTCCAAGAAGATCGTGGCCATGGTGCGCGATGCCGGCGCCGCCGAAGTGCATTTCCGCGTTTCCTCGCCGCCAACCACGCACAGCTGCTTCTATGGTGTGGACACGCCCAACACCGACGATCTTCTGGCGCACAAAATGGATGTCGAGCAGATGCGCCGCTTCATCGGCGCCGACAGTCTGGCCTTCATCTCCATGAACGGGCTGTACCGCGCCATGGGCAAGGCCGAACGCATGGCCCAGGCGCCGGCTTTCTGCGATGCCTGTTTCACCGGCGACTATCCGATCGCGCTCACCGACATCAGCGGCGGCACAAGGCAATTGTCGCTGCTGGCGGACGTCGCTTAACCCTGGCTGTCGTGGCCCGTACCCGGTCCGCGCGTAGCGGGGCCGGAGTATAAACTCCTGCGGGCCAGCCAGGTGATGAGGGTCTCAGACCTGCCCATTTTACTGCTGGTTTTTCCTGCCGTGTTTCAATAAGTGTGCCGCTTCCACTGGATGGCCCGCGCTCCGGCGGGCCATGACACGCTAGGTTTAGAAAATGACCCAAAGTCTCTCCGGCCGCATCGCGCTGATCACTGGCGCCTCGCGCGGCATCGGCCGCGCCGCGGCACTTGCGCTGGCCCAGGCGGGCGCCCATGTCATTCTGGTGGCGCGCACTGTCGGCGGGCTGGAAGAGGCCGATGACGAAATCCAGAAGATCGGCGGAACCGCCACCTTGGTGCCGATGAATCTACGCGACGGCGAAGCGATCGACAGGTTGGGCGCGTCCGTTTTCGAACGCTGGGGCCGGTTGGATGCCTTTCTGGGCAATGCCGGCGTGTTGGGGCAACTGACGCCCTTGGCGCACCTGGAGCCCAAGACCTTCCAGGAAGTGATGGAGGTCAATGTCACCGCCAATTGGCGGCTGATCCGGTCGCTCGATCCCTTGCTGCGCCAGTCCGATGCCGGCCGGGTGCTGTTCATCACCAGCGGCGCGGCGCGCAAACATACGCCTTATTGGGGCGCCTATGCGGTGAGCAAGGCGGCGCTGGAAAGCATGGCGCTGACCTATGCGGCGGAGTGCGAGACCAGCAAGATCAAGGTGAATTTGCTCAATCCCGGGCCGATGCGCACGGCCATGCGCAAGAAGGCCATGCCGGGGGAGGATCCCAACACCCTTCCGCTGCCCGAAGATATCACGCCGCGCATCGTCGAGATGCTGTCGCCGGGTTATGCGCGGAATGAGACGATGATAAATTTTCAGAAGTGACACGCCGCCAAAGCGGCGTGTCATCCCCGGCGAGGCGCGTCCAGCGCCGAGGGAAGGGGATCCAGGTGGAAGGACCGAGTGGATTGTGACCACCTGGGTCCCCTTCGCCTCGCGAAGCATTCGCTTCGCTCGGCCGGGGATGACAGTCAGCGCTTTTTCCCCGCATAAGGATTCTTGCTGTTCCGCACGCTGAACCTGAGCGGTGTGCCCTTCAACCCAAACGTCTCGCGCAATCCGTTCTGCAGATAGCGCAAATACGCCTCGGGGAGGGCGTCCAGTTGGTTGCCGAACAAGGTGAAGCTGGGCGGCCGCGCCTTGCGCTGGGTCATATAGCGGATGCGCACCCGGCGCCCGCTGATGGCGGGCGTGGCATGGCGCTGCAGCGCTTCCTTGAGGAAACGGTTCAGGGTGGCGGTGGAGACACGGCTATTCCAGGCCCGATCCGCTTCGCTGATGGCGGCTTCCAGGCGTTCGATGCCTTCGCCGGTGCGCGCGCTGGTTGCGATCAGCGGCGCGCCCGCCACCTGCGGCAGCAGCCGGTCCAGTTTCTCGCGCATGCGCGAGATGGCGCCCGCCTTGTTTTCCAACAGGTCCCATTTGTTGATGGCGAAAACGATGGCGCGCCCCTCGCGCGCGATCAGGTCGGCGATGACGAGATCCTGTTTCTCGAACGGTGCGGTGGCATCGATCATCACCACCACGCAATCGGCGAAGCGGATGGCTTCCAAGGTGGAGGCAACTGACATTTCCTCCAGCGTTTCGCCCGCCACCCGCGCCTTCTTGCGCAAGCCCGCGGTGTCATGCAGCAAGACGTTGCGTTCCCCCGCCCTCCAGGGCGCGGTGATGGCGTCGCGCGTCAATCCGGCTTCCGGGCCGGTGAGGGCGCGTTCCTCGCCCAACAGCTGGTTGAACAGCGAGGATTTGCCGACATTGGGCCGCCCCACCAGGGCCAGGCGCAGCGGCCGGTCGAGATAGTTGACGACAACGTCTTCTTCGGGCTCTTCATCCTCGCCGAACTCGATGTCTTCCGGTTCACCGTCCCATGCATCATCGGACTCGTCCGGCGCGCCCGCCAGCGGTTGCAACGCGTCCACCAGCTCGTCCATGCCCAGATTGTGCTCGGCGGAAATGGCAAGTGGTTCGCCAAAACCCAATCCATAGCTTTCGGGCGGCGGCGCCACCCGGCCCTCGCATTTGTTGGCGGCCAAAATCACCGGCTTGCCGGACTTGCGCAAGGCCTGAGCGATGATCTGGTCGCCCGCCGTCAGGCCGTCGCGCGCATCGATCACGAACAGAAGCGCTTCGGCTTCGGCGATGGCCGCCAGGGTCTGTTTGGTCATGCGATGGGCGATGGTGCCGCTGGCGGCGTCCTCGAAGCCCGCCGTGTCGATCAGCTTCAACGCCAGGCCTTGGAAATCCGCATCCACCGCCTGGCGGTCGCGGGTCACGCCCGGCGTGTCATGCACGATGGCGGCGGCGCGCCCCGCCAGCCGATTAAAGAGACGTGATTTGCCGACGTTCGGTCGGCCTACAATGGCGAGGATAAGCGGCATCACACGGCCTCATGTCGCGAAGCGGTAGGCCATCAAATGAATCACCGCAGGGCCACAAGTTCGGCGTCGGAGGTATAGAGATACAGGACGCCATTGGCCACCACCGGCGCGATGGTGGTGCCGTCCGGAATCTCCACCCGCCCGGTCAACTTGCCGGTATAGGGCGAAATCGCCTCGGCATAGCCGTTTGTGGACACCGCGATCAGCTTGTCGGACACCAGAACCGGTCCCGCCCAGATGATCGGATCGCTCTTGTTGTCGGGACGCTCATATTGCGGCAATTGGTGGATCCAGCGCACCCGGCCCTCTTTACGGGTCAGGCAGATCAGGCGGGCGCTATTGTCGAGCACATAGACATAATCGCCTGCCGCCCAGGGCGTCTGAATGCCGCCAATGTCGCGCGTCCACAGACGCTCGCCGGTATTGACGCTGAAGGCCGCAATCAGGCCCGACTGGCTGACCGCATAGACCACGCCGCGGTCGATCACGGGCCGTCCCGCAATGTCGTCGAGCTGGGAGAGTGCCGTCACGCGGCCGGTACGCGACAGCACATCGCTCCACCCCACCTGGCCGTTCTGCACGCGCAAGGCAAAGAGTTCGCCCGAGGTGTAAGGCACGATCACGGTTTCTCCCGAAACCGCCGCATTGGTGGATGCCAGCATGCCCTGGGATTCGGTGATGCCTTGGTTATCCCAGAGCTGGTGGCCGTCGGTCTCGGCAAAGGCGTAGAAATGATTGTCATGGGTGGAAACGAAGATGCGTCCGCCACTCACCACCGGGGCATTGATGATGGGCATGCCCAGATCCTTCTGCCAGATATCGCGGCCCGTTCGCGCATCCATGCAGCGCAACACGCCGAAACCGCTGGTGACAAAGATCCTGCCGTCGTCATAGGCCACACCCCCGCCCATGCCCTGGGGCGGCTGAACGGTATTGTGCTTGCCCAACAGCCCCCACAGGGTCGGCATGTCGGTGCCGTTCTTGGGTGCCAGCCGCCGGTTCCACACCGGACGGCCGTTGTTGGCGCGGAAGACATAGATATGCGCTTCCGAATCCAGGGCGTAGATCAGGCCTCCACCCACCACCGGCGTTGAGGTGAGATGGGAGTCCGTGTCGTTGCCCTTGCCGGCATCCTCGCTCCAGATTTGGCGCAGCCGCCCGGGCGCCGCCAGGTGGTACATGGCGTTGGAGGGATAACCGCCCGGCTGCGGCCAATCGGGATTCAGGAAGGGTTGGGGCAGTTGGATCGGCGTGCCGGCCAGGGTGGCATCGGGCTTGAGGTCGGAATCCAGCGACATCACCGGAATGCGTACGCCGCGCAGGTTGGATTTCTTGCCGCTGGAGGAAAACCAGCCGCCGATTTCATCAAACACCGAACAGCCGCATAACAACAGCGACGCGGCGACCAGCACCAGGCAAAGGCTATAGCTGCGAGATTTCATCTATTTTGCCGATGGCGCCTTGGCCGGCGCTTCAGCCGGCTTTGCGGGATTGGCTGCCGCCGCGTTCGGCGTCGTATTGGCTTGCGGTAACTGCGGCGCCGCTTCGGCAGGCACGGTGCCATAATTGACCGCGCCGCCATTTCTGAGAAAGGCCATCATCGCCTGGGCCCGGCCGCGCAAGCCTTCCGGGCTGTTCGGGTCCATCGCCAGTTCGGAATATTTGGCCAGCGCCGACTTGCTGTCCATGGCGCGATAATCGGCATAGGCCAACACTTCGCGCGCATTAGGCCGCCAGGCATTGCCGGGCTGGTCCAGGGGCTTGAGCAACTCCGCCAGGTCCTTGCGCGAGGCGGTATCGGCCAGGGCCCAGGCGGCGCGCAGCCGCGCCACCGAACCGACCGGACCGGAGTCTTCCTTGGCAATTTGCTTGTAGAGATCGATCGCATCGCTGCGCTGGCCCGAGGCGAACATGGCGCCGGCCTGCGACAGGCGCGCCACTTGGGCATAGCCTTTGGGGGCGCCACGGGCCAGGTCGGCAAAGGCGCTGGCCGCGGCTTGGGGATTGGTGATGCGTTGGGCGGCCATGAAAGCGTCCGAGACTTTCTGGCGCTCCTGCAATTCGTGGCGCTGCCAGAACTGCCAACCGGCGATACCGCCGAACAACAGCACCACTCCTAGGATGATGAGGTTGCCATAGGCCTTCCAGATCTTCTCAAGCCGTTCGCGGCGAACGTCTTCCTCGACTTCGCGGAAAATATCACTCACAGGGCGAACATTCCTTTTCATCCCCCAAAGAGGCCCTCGAGGCCGGGCTTTCCCGCAGCCTTTGCCAGAAGCCTTTGAGGGGTCGCGTTAATTAGCCCGCGCGCCGCCGGCACGCAATGCGTTCCTGGGTAAGAATTGACCCCGAAAAGCGGCAGAATCAGGCTCTACTGAGCCTTTTTCATGGGGTAGACATTCTCCACCCCCGGGAAGCGGCGCTCGCGCACGTCCCGGGCATAGGCCTGGACAGCGGCTTCGATGGCCGGGCCCAGCTGGGCATATTGGCGCACGAATTTGGGCGGGTTGGGATTGAGCCCCAACATGTCTTCCAACACCAGGACCTGGCCGTCGCATTCGGGGCTGGCGCCGATACCGATGGTGGGGATGGCGATCTCGCGGGTGATGCGCGCCGCCAGCGGTTCGGCCATGCCTTCCAGCACCACCGCAAAGGCGCCCGCATCCGACACCGCCTTGGCGTCGGCCAACAGCGCGGGCCATTCGCTCTCATCGCGGCCGGTGGTGCGGAAACCGCCTTTGACATGCACCATCTGCGGCGTGAGCCCGATATGGCCCATTACCGGAATGCCGCGCTGGGCGAGGTATTGGATGGTCTCCGCCATGCGCGTTCCGCCTTCCAGTTTCACCGCTGTGGCGCCGGTTTCCTGCAGAATCCGGGCGGCATTGCGGAACGCGATCGCGGGACTTTCTTCATAGGTTCCGAACGGCATGTCCACCGTCACCAGCGCGCGCTTGGATCCGCGCATCACGGCCTTGGCATGGGTGATCATCATGTCCAGCGTGACACCCAGCGTGGTTTCCAAGCCGTGCATCACCATGCCAAGGCTGTCGCCCACCAGCATGATGTCGACATAAGTGTCCAACAGCCGCGCCGTGTGGGCGTGATAACAGGTCAGCATCACCACGGGTTTTTGGCCCTTATGGGCGCGGATCTCGGGAACCGTGATGCGCTTCAGCTGGGTCTGGACGGACATCGGGGTCCTCCTTTACGGGCCGCGGTTATACCGCGATTGCGAATTTGGGGAGTAGCGCCATAAGGACAAGGCTCCCTTTCCAAAAAATACTTAAGCAAGTCCTTGACAATTGACTGGCCCTTAGAATAATTAAGCACATGCTTAACTATCAACTCGACCGAACCTTCGCCGCCCTGGCCGATCCCACCCGCCGGGCCATGGTGGAACGGCTGGTCCAGGGCCCGGCCACGGTCAGCGAACTGGCCAAGCCGCTGCCCATGTCACTGCCGGCCGCCATGCTGCACCTGAAAGTGCTGGAAGAATGCGGGTTGGTGACCAGCGAAAAGACCGGCCGGGTCAGAACCTGCCGCATCGATCCGCTGGTGCTGAGCCAGGCAGAAAAATGGGTCGGCGAGCGCCGTCAGATGTGGGAACGCAGCCTGGACCGGCTGGGAGCCTTTCTCGATCAAACCAAACCGGAGGACCAATCCTGATGTCTCGTTCCGTCACCCATGCCAGCTTCACCATCACCCGCCACTGGAACCACGCGCCTGCGCGTGTGTTCGAGGCCTTTGCCAAGGAAGAGGCGAAACGTAAGTGGTTCGCTCCCGGCGTCGAATCGTTCGACAGGATTTTCGATTTCCGCGAAGGCGGGCGCGAAACGATGAGCGGCAAGCATCCCGACGGCAAGGTAAGCGCCTTCGACTGCGTCTATCGTGACATCGTCACGCCCACGGCAACCGAAGCCGGACGCATCATCTACAGTTATGTGATGCACCTCAACGGCGCCAAGATCTCCGTTTCCCAGGCCGCCATCGAGATACTTCCCGAAGCGGGCGGCACCAAATTGGTGCTGACGGAATATGGCGATTATCTCGACGGCTATGACGATGCCGGCTCGCGCGAGCACGGCACCAACTGGCTGATGGACTTGTTGGAGAAATCGCTGACCGATTGAGGAATGGAAAATGGAACTGATCGACCTGGCCCGGGGCTATTACCGCGCTTATGAGCAAAACGACCGCGCCTTTGTCGAAAACAATCTGGCGCCCGGCTTTACCTTTACCAGCCCGTTCGACGACCATATCGGGCGCGAGGATTATTTCCGCCGCTGCTGGCCGGTGAAGAACATCCATCACAAGTTCAACTTCGTGACGGTGATGCGGGACGGGGATCGGGTCTTTGTCGCTTATGACGCGGAATTGCGCGAGCCCAATGCCGTCCATCCGTCCGCCCGCTTCCGCAATGCGGAATTGATGACCTTCGAAAATGGCAGGCTGAAAAGCGTGGAGGTTTTTTTCGGCGATCCGCCCCGCGGCTTGACCCGACGAGAATTTGCCGTGGAATCGGGTGCGGCGTGACCGGGACAGACAGGCGAGTGTGCGTTACCGGCCCGGATGTGGATTGGCGGCGGAAAAGCCTATTGCCTTGAGATATTCGCTGCGCCGGTCCAGTTCCTTGGCACCCGAAGGCAAGGCATTCGCCTTCAGAAGAAAGGCGAGCATGTCGGCATATTGGTCGCGCGTCAGGCCGCCGGGATCGTCTTGTGGCATGGTGGTGCGGATGCGGTCGAACAAGTCACCCAGGCTCAATCCGTCAAAATCCGACAAGAACTGCGGCCCCGACAGCGCAGGCGCCTCGCCAGTGCCGCCCAGATCCGCACCATGGCAACGCGCGCAATGGTCCGCGAAACCGGCATTGCCGCGCGCGGCTTGCGCCTCGGTATAGACACCGTCCCAGATGGAGGCGGTCTGGGCTTGCGCGGCAGCGGCCATCGCAGCCAGCACAATCGGGACGAGGGGTCGGCGCATCGGTCAGCCGTTGGGAAGCGTGTAGCAGATATACTCGCCGGAATAATTGCCGCCGCTCACCGCCACGATAATGTATTGCCGGCCATTGACCATGTAGGTCATGGGCGAGCCGGACTGGCCGGCCGGCATCAAGACACCGCCCACTTCCTTGCCGGTCTTCTGGTCATAGGCGCGCAGCATGGCGCCGCGGGGATGATCTTGTGTGGTTGTGACTTCGGCATCGCCGGCGATCACAAGGTCCTTTGTCAACAAGGTCCCGATATTGAATCCGGTCTGGCCGGTGCGCGGCACCGCTATACCTTTCAGCGCGGGATGGTTGCGGACATAGTCCGGCGTTTCGCCATGCGCGACCTGCCATTCGATTTGACCGGTATCGAGATTGATGGCGCTGATGGTGCCATAGGGCGGCTTGATCAGCGGCAGCCCGTCCACCGTCAGCCGCCGCCCGCCACCGCCCGCGGCCGGCGCGGCACGCCGGAGCAAGGGCGCATCCGCGCCCTGATCCGCGCCCGCCGCATTGATCATCGCCACTTGCTGACCCGCCTGGCCGATGACAAAAGGAAGATCGCTCATGCCCGAGGGCGGCGGCACCAGTCCCATGGCCAGCAGGCAGGAGTTGCAGGCGTAGGTGTAGACCGTGTGGTTTTCAGGATTGAAGGAGCCGCCGGGCCAGTTGGTGCCGCCATTCGCCGGCCCCAATCCCAAGGTGGCGAACGGACCACCCGCTTTTGACACCACAGGCGGGGTGTAGATCGGACCGATCTTGTAATTTTTCACCAACCCCAGCGCCTTTTGGTGCAGGTCGGGGGTGAAATCGATCAGCTCGTTTTCCGACACGCCGGTGCGCGCATAGGGCGCGGGCTTGGACGGGATCGGTTGGGTCGGCGCATACCACTCGCCGGGCACGTCGCCCTTGGGCACTTTCTTTTCCTGGATCGGCCATACCGGTTTTCCGCTGAGGCGGTCGAACACATAAAGCATGCCCATCTTGCTGGGTTCGGCCACCGCCTTGATGGGCTTGCCACCCACCATGATGTCCATCAGCAGCGGGGCTGAGGACATGTCGTAGTCCCAGATCTCGTGATGGATGAACTGGTAGAACCACTTCACCTTGCCGGTGTCGATGTCCACTGCGACCAGGCTGTTGCCATAGAGATTGTTGCCGGGTCGGGTGCCGCCATAGAAATCGCTGGTGGGTGACTCGACCGGCAGATAGACCAGGCCTGCTTGCGGATCGGCGGTCATCTCGGTCCACACGCCAGTATTGCCGGTATGTTCTGCTGAGTCCTTGAGCCAGGTCTCATAACCCGGTTCGCCCTTGCGCGGGATGGTGTGGAATTCCCAGACCTTGCGTCCCGTGCGCACGTCATAGGCGCGCGCCGTGCCCTTGTTGTTGTCGGCGCTGGTGGGCGTGAAGCCTTCGCGGAAGGCCGAGCCGACTAGCACCTTGTCGCCCACCACGGTGGGGGCGGATTGCCAGCCGATTTCGCCGGTGGTGAGGTTGGGCTTGATGGTCTGGTCGCTATCGGCTTTGAGATCGACCGCGCCATTGTTGCCGAAGGAAGCAATGCGCTGGCCGGTCTTGGCGTCCAAGGCGATCAGCTGATAGCCCGGCGTGACATAGAGGATGCGCGCATCCTTGCCGTCACTCCAATAGGCGGGGCCCCGGCCCGACAACTGGCGGGGTGCGGCGGCGCCGCGCGCACCCTCCCTTTCGCCATGCACCCACAAGAGTTCGCCCGTCACCGCATCCAGCGCGATGATGGCGCGTCGCGAGCCCGCAGTGGCATAGACAACGCCGCCAACCTCCAGTGGTGTGCCCTCCAGCTTGTATTCGGGGCGGTTGCCGATGTTGTCGGTCTTGAAACGCCAGGCCACTTCCAGCTTGCCGAAATTGGAGGCGTTGATCTGGTCCAGAGGCTTGTAGCGGCTACCGGATATGTCGCCGGTATAACTGGTCCAGTCGATATTGGGGGCTTGTGCGCCGGCCGGGAGAATGCCGATCAACGCCGTGAGCACCACGCCTGAAGCCAGTCTGTGTCGCATGATCCCCTCCGCTCTTGCACAAGGCTGGCATGAAACCGGGGGGCAAAACAGCAATTCTTACGAGCCTGGTGTCGGCGCCCGGCTCCATCCGCCGCCCAGGCTTTGGTACAGGCTGACCAGCGCCGTCAATCGGTCGGCCCGCGCCTGGACCAGCGACAACTGCACCGACAGCAGGCTGCGCTGGGCGTCGATCTGGTCGAGATAGGGCGAGTAGCCGGCGCGGTAACGGTTGGTGGCAAGTCTCAGCGCATGTTCCTGCACATCGCGTTGGGCGGCCAGGGCACGCTCCTGTTCCTCGTTGCGCTCAACCGCGATCAGCGCATCTTCCACTTCGCGGAAGGCATTCAGTGCCGCTTTGCGGTAGGCGAAAGCCGCCTGGTCGCGCCGGGCGGTGGCGATGTCCTGCTGGGCTTCCAGGCGGCCGGCGCTGAAGATGGGCGCCAGGATGGAGCCGCCCAGCGACCAATATTCGAATGGACTGCCTACCGCCAAATTCGAGCCGATCAACCCGCCGGCGGCTGCCAGCTGGACGTCGGGCATGAAGGCATCGCGGGCCGTATCCAGCGCATGGTCGCTGGCGGCAAGCTGGGCTTCGGCGGCAGCGATGTCGGGCCGGCGCCGCAGCAACGCGGCGGGAACCATCGCCGGCGCGGCGGTGATGGCAAGTGCGTTGAACGCCGTGCCGCGGTCGATGGCGCGCGGGCTCATCCCCAGAAGCACGCTTAAACCGTCTTCCTGGCGGGCGATCGCCAA
>DATBCP010000415.1:0-10231 GCA_036270435.1 Rhizomicrobium sp.
GCAGGTATTGGGGCCGCAACTGGGCGATGTCATCCGCGCCCTGCATGAAGAAAAGGGCGTGCGCTTCCATCTGGGAAACACGGTCAGCGCTTTTGAAGCGGGCAGCGCCACCCTCAAAGACGGCACAAGCCTGAAGGCCGATTTTGCCGTGATGGGCGTAGGCGTGCGGCCGCGCATTCAGTTGGCGCAAGCCGCGGGCCTGGCGCTCGACCGCGGCGTTGCCGTGAACAGCTATCTTCAAACCAGCGCCCCGGAGATTTATGCCGCTGGCGATATTGCGCGCTGGCCCGACCGGCACAGCGGCGCCCCCATTCGGGTGGAGCATTGGGTGGTGGCGACGCGCCAAGGGCAGACCGCCGCGCGCAATATGCTGGGAATGGCCGAGGAATTCACCAGCGTGCCCTTCTTCTGGAGCCAGCATTACGACATTTCGATCAATTATGTCGGCCATGCCGAAAGTTGGAATGAGTTGGTTGTCGAGGGCAATCTCATGGCCAAGGACGGCCTGGTCCGCTTCCGGCGCCACGGCACCACCCTGGCGGTGGCATCCCTGTTCCGCGATTTGGACAGTCTCAAGGCCGAGGCAGCGATGGAACAGGGTTGAGCTCCGGCGTGCCCATCGACTTTTGCAGCATCGCCGCGCTGCCGTCACTGCCTTTCACCACATGGGGCGTCACGACGATATAAAGATCCGTCTTGGAGCTGTTGCCGTTCTCCGCTTTGAACAACTCGCCCAGAAGCGGAATATCGCCCAAGCCCGGTATCTTGTTGTGACGGGAGAGCTCGCTTTCCTGGGTCAACCCGCCGATCACGAAGGAATCTCCATCGTGCACCGTGGCCGAGGTCGAAGCCTCGCGCTGGCTGATGGTGGGATAACCTTGTGAAACGCCTGTCACGCTGGAAACCTCGGCAAACACATGGGAGGTGACGAAACCGTCGTCGCCGACCCTGGGGGCGATCTGCAGGGTGACCCCGACATTGACATACTGCACCTGCTGCTGGACGGCATTGACACCGGACAGCGCTATCGAGGTCAGGATCGGCAATGCATCGCCGGTGATGATCTTGGCCGTCGAGCCGCTCTGCGCGGCGATACGGGGTTTGGAAATGATGCGGCCATTGCCTTTGGTGATCTGAGCATAGATCGCCAACTGCAGATTGGCCACCACGCCGCCGGTACGGGCGGTGTTGGCGACACTGGGATAACTGCCACTGGCATAGCTATAGGCCACGGTGGCGATCTGGTTGTTGCCGTTGTTGAAATCCAGGCCCACATTGCGTGCGCCGGTCTCGGTCAATTCGACGAAAACGGTCTCGAACACCACGCTGTTGACCGGCACGTCCAGTTTGGCGATCTGTTCCTTCATCTTTGTCACGCGCCGCGGGTCCCCGAAGGACAATGGCATTCAGCCGGCGGTCGATGCCGATCGACTCATCGATGGCCTGACCGAGGGATTCCGTTGCGGGTCCTGAAAAGCCTACTCCCTGATTGAAAGCCGGGCTCGACAAGCCGGCGCTGGCATAGCCACCCTGCATGCCGGCAGAGCCGAAAGCCGGTTCTTCCGGCGTGAAATGGTCATTGGGTTTGATCGATTGATTGGCGGTCAAAAGACCGATGACTTCGCTGACGTCCGCATATTTCAGGGGGACGATCTCGAATACGTCATCGATGGCACCATCGGCATGGGCCACCGGACCCATCGGTGCGGGCTCGGACCTGGAGCCCGGCGGGGCGAGAGTGGTGATGGCGACTGCGAGGGCGCGTGCGGCCAAGGGAGCGGCCGCGAGATGGAGGGGCGCGGTGCCGGTGATGGTCAAGGTCAGTATCTTGCCGTTCTGCGCAAAACTCATCGACTGGATCAATCCATGCCTGCCAACGGGAAAAAGCAGGCTGGGCGCAAGACTGGCGTCGGCAAAGGCCAGGACCGCGATAGTGCCGTCATTGTTGACCACCGAGAATTGCGGCAGCTGCTGGTTGAAGCTCAGCACCAGGCGCGATTCCGAAGGCGAGGGGTCTGTCGGCGTGACGGCGACGATCTGGATCGGACCCGTCGATGGCGGCGGCAGTGGTTGGGCATTCGCGGCCCTGGCTGCCACGCCTAGGAACAGCGACAGCAAACAAAAACCGATGCGCCCGAACTTCAGGCCGTCCGATCGGGCGGATGCAGGAATAGACCTGCATCCGTCCGTCGCAGCGGCCGCGAGGCAGCCCCAGGGGAAGCGCTGCTCTCTAGGCGACCGGTTTTGCCGCATGGATCAATTCGCCGTGAGGCGCTGACCGACGATCTGCCCGCCAAGATGCTGCGGCGGAGCACCGACAGGGAAAATGTCTGCAGTAAAGGATCCGGAAAAAGTGCCGCCCTTCTGGTCCACCACGACATTCTCCTTGATGTTGACCCGGGCATTCAGCGCACCGGACGCTGAATCGTAGCTCAGCGCGTAGTGGTTGAGGTGATAACTGAAGGGACCGGTCTGCGCCCAAACCCCCAAGCAGAAATTTTCCGTCGACGGCGCACGGCTGCCACTGTTCATGATTTCCGTGCCATCGTCGTGCCAGACCTGATAGCCCCAATCGAATGTGCCGCCGCCGGCCGTCAGGGTAACGCTCCACAGTCCCACGATGGAATTCTGACCCATATTTGCAACCGGGATCAGCATGGCACCGTCTTGGCCTGTCCAGGACGCGTGCTTCTTCAATGCCGTCGCATTCACGCCACAACCGGCCCAGGCGGCCGGCGCGAAGGCTGACGCCGCCGCCAGAACGGCGGCCGCCAACGCTAACTTTCGAGTAATCCTTGCCATCTTCGTCTCCTTCGAATTGCTCTCATGCCAGCCTTCACGCGGCTGACATAAACAGCGGTGGGTGTGACCAAGACGGTCACGGTTAACGGAGTGCCAGAGGGCCAGCCCCCGCTGCCGGATGCAGCGCCGCCGCGAGACGAAAAAGCGTGTCGGATCGAGCGGCGTTTGCTCGACCCGGGCTCGCATTTCCAATATCATGGCCGCCAGTGTCGGAGACCGGCAAAACGCTGAACTCGACAGCCGGACTCTAGGGACGTGGGCACATCTGATCCTTGGCATAGCGCTTATTTCTTCCTGAAATTTTCCTGAATCCGCGGCGCGCAAGCACAGAGTGTCTCGTCGGTGGTGTGGCCGGTCTTATCGAGCCGTGCCGGAGGCGTCTTGATGGATTGTCAGGAATTCCGCATCGGCCGGTTCACCTTGCAGCCATTCCGTCAGCTGCTGGAGGACGGCGTCCACGTCCCGATCGGGCGTAAAGCGCTGGAACTGCTTTCCCACCTCGCCAAGGCGCAAGGTGCGCTGGTCACCAAGGACGAGTTGATGGCGGCCGCATGGCCCAACGCGGTGGTGGAGGACAACGCGCTCCAGGTCCACATCGCGGCCTTGCGCAAATTGCTGGGCAAGGACGCCGAATTGTTGAGCACGGTTCATGGTTTCGGCTACCGGCTGGCGGCCATGCCGGTGGCGGCCGCTCCGAAGACGGTTGCGGCGCCGGAAACATCTGCCCTTGCGGCGGCGCCGGGCCGCCGTTTTCTTCCTGTTGGCGTGATCGTATTGTCAGCCTTCTGTCTTGGCGCCGCGGGGCTGTGGTTTTTCCGGGACCGGCTGCCTTGGCCGGGCGCACCTTACGAAGCCAGGGTGGCCGTGCTGCCGTTCGATACCCAGGGCCAAGACGCAGCACGCGGCTTTGCCGATGGCCTGCAGGATGAAATCCTCAGCGAACTGTCGGACAACCATATCCAGGCGGTGTCCCGGACGGAAAGCGGGGCATTGCGCGGCGCGGCCGCGAGTGCGGCGATCGAGAGACTGGGTGCCGATCTTCTGCTGGACGGCACGGTGGGGAGCGACGGCAAGACCATCAATGTCCATGTCTATCTCGAGGATGCCCGCGAACGGGTGAACATCTGGTCCGACGAAATCCACGGGCCGGCCGATGCGCCGCAAGCCCTGCAGGCACAGGTGGCGACGCGGGCCGCCGATGTCGTGTTCTGGGCCAAGACCGGACGCTCGGGAAAGGTTCGACTGAATGCGGCCACGCTTGCGGCCTTCATCGCCGGCCGCGAAAGCACAACAATGGTTCGAAATGGCAGCAACGGGGCGGCATTGGCCTCCTACAGTAAAGTCGTAGCCGCCGCGCCCGATTTTTCCTGGGGCCATTCCGGGGTGGCGGTCACCAACGCCTTGATGGTGTTGAATCAGCCGGAATCCACCAGCGGCTCCAAAGAGCAGTTGCTTACCGAGGCACGCCAGGAAGCCGAGCGCGCCCTGGCGCTGGAGCCCCACAATGGCGAGGCCTATCTGGCGTTGGAATTGGCGCTGCCGCCACTGGACTGGCAGAAGCGGGAAGCCTTGCTGGTCCGGGGTACCACTTTGGATCCGAACTTCGAGCCCGGTGCGTTATTGGAGGGCCGCCTGCTCTGGAACGTCGGCCGCGGCCGCGACGCTCTTGTCTGGTTTCAACGGGCTCATGGTCTCGGCCCCCTGCACAATAGCGAAAATTTTTCTCTGGCCTTGAATCTGGCGGCGGAAGGCCATGCGGCCGAAAGCCGGACCCTGGTATCGCAGATGCAGGTGCAATGGCCGGGCCAAATGTCATCTAGGGATGCGCGATTCTGGACAGGCGTGGTGACCGGCACGACCGACGATGTCCTGACGCAACTTGCCGATCCCGCGACACGTCCAATATTGATGGACCAGCAATCCGCCGATAGCTGGAGCGCCGCACTCAAGGCCATTTCCTCGAAGGACCCGATCGCAATGGCTGCCGCCGTCAAGCAAGTCAAGGAGGCGAGCAGCGCCGGCTCGCTCAGTCGCGGCCATGCCCTGACTCTCTTGGCAATGCTGGGCGATCTCGATGGCGCCTTCGCCCAGGCGGAACTTTTTCAGCCCACCAATGTCTACTCGCCGTCTTTCCTATTCCTGGCGTCCACTGCGGCGATGCGCGCGGATCCCAGATTCATGATTTTGGCGCGCAAATTGGGCTATGTCGCCTATTGGCGTGCGACCGGCCACTGGCCGGATTTCTGCAGCGAGCCCGGCCTGCCCTATGACTGCCGCATCGAGGCAAACCGGATTGTCCACACGGCCGCGACCAAGGCCCATTCGCCTTTCTGAAAAGCGGAAGTAGCTTTTTGCGCGCGGTCAGATTCGCCTAGCGGTGACCGCCGCCATGTCCGCCGCCACCGCCGCCGCCATGTCCGCCGCTGAAGCCGCCGCCGCCATGGAATCCGCCGGAGCCGCCGCCGGAACGGAATCCTCCCGACCCGCCGCTGAAGCCACCACGAAAGCCACCGCCGCCGCTGAACCCGCGGCCACCGGCAAAGCCACCACGGTAACCGCCATAGCCGCCGCGGTAACCACCATAGCCGCCGCGGTAACCACCGTAATAGCCAAAGCCAAAAACAGGCCCGCCATAATAATAGCCCGGATAGGCATAATAGTCCGGCCCGTAATAGTCATCGTCATAGCCGTAGCAGAAACGGGGATCGTACCAGCGACTGCGGGGATCGCAGGTCGCGGAATAGCCGGGGCCATAATAGCCGCCATAATAGCCTGGGCCGCCGATGCCGACGCCCACCACCACGCGGGCGTCCGCCGGCAGGGTTGTCGCGGCCGCGCCGATGCAGGCCAAGGCGCCGGCAATGAGATATTTCAAGCTTTTCATGACGGGCTCCTCAAGGCTGCGCCTCAAGCTAGTTTCGGCTGGCTGAACCGGACATGAACAAGGTCGAAACTTGGGGGTGCAGCGCAACAGAGCCGACTGGAATCAGCGGGTCTTGCCGCGGGCTTCGACCCGCCTGGTATCGAGCAAAATGCCGCCGCGCGAGACCGCGATCTCGTCGTGCAAATTGCTCACCACACAGACATGGTTTGGGAGGATCTGGACCCGCTCGCCAACCTGCGGCTTGCGGCTGCAACGAGAGATGTCAATGACGCCATGTTCCTCGTTCAACCGCTCGATGACCGCATCTTCATAGCCCTTGATCAGGCCATATCCGGAACCGGCGGACGGATCCACCCGGTCGCTGGAAAGCGATTTCGAGCCCGCGTCAATGACCGCCCTGTCCGGTGTCGGGCGGCTGATCACGGTGGCATGCACATGAAAGGCGCATTCGTCAAAATCGGCCGCCCCGGCCGCCACGGTTGCCCGGTCATGATATATATAAGTGCCGACCCGCACCTCCGTCAGCCCGGCGATCTGATGAGCTTGCCAGGCATTGGGCGTTCCACCGCCGGAAACCACGCCGATCGTGATGCCGGCCTGGGAGAAACGGTCCCGGGCATTGGCGACAAACGCCGCCGTCGCATCTGTCGAGGGGTAGGTCATCAACCCGTCGAACCGCAGTCCCGACTTTTCGATCCGCACCGCGAGATCAAAGGCTTCATCGACGGAGATGACGCCGGTGCGCGCATTGCCGCTGTCGAACTCGACCAGGACCCCGATCGGGACATTGGATGCCCTCGCCGCGGCGGCCACGGTCTCGACGGCGAGGGTGGAATCGACCGCGACCCTGAGCTTGGCACGGCGGGACAGCGCGGCCAGGCGGTCAGCCTTGGCGGGTCCGACCAGGGGATAGGAGATGAGAACATCGTCCAGTCCCGCATCGATCATCACCTCGGCCTCGCCGAGTTTCTGGCAGGTTATGCCTTTCGCCCCCAATTCCACCTGGCGATGCGCGAAAGCGGGAATCTTGTGCGTCTTGATATGCGGGCGCAGCGCCAGGCCATGGCTGTCGCAATAGGCCTGCATCTTCGCCAGATTGTGTTCGACGATGTCGAGATCGACAACCGGAACCGGGGTGTCCAATTCATCAATGCGCAATGCGGGAATCCTTTCAGGATGGAAGCAGCGCGATGCAGTCGATCTCCACCAGGATGCCACCCATCTGGCAGCCGATGGTCGTGCGGGCGGGAGGCTCTGTCGGGAAGAACTCTTTATATATGGCGTTATATTCCTGGAAGCGGCTGCCGTCGGTCAAATAACTATTGACCTTGACGACATCCTTCATGTCGCAACCGACGCCGCGCAGGATGGTCTGGATATTTTTCAGGGTCTGCCGCACCTGATCGGCGAACTTGTCCGAAAGGACTCCTGTCGCCGGGTCCGCCCCAGCCTGGCCCGCGACAAAGACCAACCGGTCGGCAATCACGGCATGGGAATAATGCCCCCCCGGCTTCGCCGCACCTTCGACCATCACAGCTTTACGCATTGCCGCCCTTCCTCCTTATGAACCCAGGACCCGACCAGGCAGCCGGCCGGTCATTTTCCCGTTTTCCATCACCATTTGGCCCGCGACCAAGACATGCTCTATGCCGGTTGGCAACCGGGTCGGTGAATCAAAAGTGGCGTTGTCGTCGATGGTGTCATCAAACAGCACCAGGTCGGCAACCATGCCCGGCCGTATCAGGCCGCGATCAGCAAGCCCAAACCGCTCGGCCGCGCGCGAGGTCATGCGGCAGACCGCATCTTCCAGCGCAAACCAGCCTTCCCGCCTCAGCCGTCCGGCGACCCGCGGAAATGTTCCATAGGCACGGGGATGGGGTTTGGTCCCGGGCCTGGGCAAGCCATCCGACCCGACCATATGCAGCCTGTGGGTACAGGCGGCCTGAAGGTCCTTTTCGTCCAGCTGGAACATCACGATGCTGGTTTGACCTTGATCCTCCTGGATCAGGCGGATCAGAAGTTCAAACGGGGTGATAGCCAGGCCGGCGGATGCCTGAACCATGTTCAAGCCTTCCAGGCTTTTCAGGCCAGAATTGCTGACGCCGGATATGCGGACATTGTCCCAGCCAATAAGCGATACTTTGGACGGCGGAGCGCCCGAAATGTCTTTTCCTTCCAGATAAAGACGCAAGCGTTCGCGAAACTCCGGCTGCGACAGGCGCGCGAGCAGGACGTCAAAGCCGCCTTCCAGCGCATCGGGAGGCAACAATTGGAGGATATAACTGCTGCCGGCGGGATAGGGATACATGTCGAAACTCACATCGACGCCCTGCCCACGCGCCTGCTCCAATTTGTTCAGCGCGTCCCCCATCCGGCCCCAGTTCGGACGGCCTGCCAATTGCAAATGGGACAATAGTCCCGGCGCACCCGACGCGCGCAGCAGATCGATGAATTCGCCCATGGCGTCCAGGAGATCGCCCTCATAACCGCGAATATGCGCCGCCAATACTTTGCCATGCCGTTGCACGGTCCGCGCCAGCGCCAACAACTCTTGGCGGTCGGCATAGGCGCTAGGCGGATAGACGAGTCCCAGCGACAGACCAGCGGCGCCGGCGCGCAGATCTTTGTCCAGCAGAGCCTGCATGGCCGCGCATTCCGCTTCCGTGGCAGAGCGCCGGTCATGACCGATCACCGCGATTCGAAGCGCGGCATGCCCGACAAGGGAAACGACATTCAGGGCCAAGCCGCGTCGGTGGATGGCGTCCCGATAGCCGGCCAGATCATCGAACACTTCCTCAGGCAAAACCTCCCCCAACAGGGTGGAAAAATGCTTTCTGAGGCTCGGCGCGGATGCCAGCGTGGCGGGATAAAGCGAAAAGCTGCAATTTCCCACCACCAAGGTGGTGACGCCCTGGGCGATCTTTTCGATGCGCTCCGGCTCGCGCAGGCAAATGAGATCGTCATGGCAATGCGCATCGATAAAGCCGGGCGCAAGATAGCGGCCTTGCGCGTCCACAATATGCGCTCCCTCCGCTTGCAGGTTCCGGCCGAGATCCGCGATGCGTCCATCGCGCAGTAGGACATCGGAGACGAACCACGGCCCGCCGGTGCCATCCACGACACGTGCTTCTCGGATCAGGCAATCGACGGGCATGACGTCCTCGCGCGGTCCCAAATCTTGATCCTAAGCCGGTTCCGGAACCACGGCCGGCGGATCGGGAATGGGCTCAATTCTGCCAAGCACCACCACATAAGAGAAGATACCCACGATCAAAACCAGTCCCGCAACCAGGAATGCGCCGGCAAAAGAATGGGTCAGTCCCACGATAAAGCCCGTTATCACCGGCGCGGCGACGCCCATCAGATTGTTGACCAGATTGACGATGCCGCCCACCGTGGCGGCGGCACCGCGCGGACTGATCAGGGATACGATCGAGGAGGCCACCGGCGCCGCGGCGGAAAGGCCGGACAGCGCAATGGTGATCCATACCAGTGCCCAAAAGGGATTGGCGGTATAGGCAACCCCAAAAACCGCCAGACCGGCGGACATGCCGCAAGCGATCGTGATCTTGCGCACCTTGGTTTCGTCCAGCCCGCGCCCGATCAGATAATCGACAAGAAAGCCACCGATCAAAAGATCCGCCAGAGATGCGAAAATCCATGGGATAGTGGCGAAAGCGGCCGACTTCAGGATGCTCATATGCAGGCTTGCCACCAGATAACCCGGCAGCCAGGTCAGGAAGAGATAAAAAGAATAACCATAAGCGGAATAACCCACCACATGCGCCCAAACTTTCCGGTTGCTCAACACATAGACGAGCATATTGCCCTGCCCCGCCGGCGGAAGACCTTCCGGTGTGGCGCCGCCGGCAAGGATATACGCATGTTCCTCCTGGCTGAGATGCTTGTCTTGCGAAGGATCGCGATACGTAAGGAAGTAGGCAACAAAATAGCCGAAGCTCAGCAAAGCGGTCACGGCAAATCCCCAGCGCCAGCCAAACCCGACCACGAAGAAGGCGACAATCGGGACCCCAATAACATTGGCGAATTTTGCCGCCGAGTCGAAAATGGCGGTTGAGCGGCTGCGCTCATGGGTGGGAAACCACAACCCTGTTGCCTTTTGGTTGCCGATCATGCCGGGCGCTTCCGCGACGCCCAAGAGGAGGCGCGCTACGAAGATGCCGGCATAACCGCCGGACAGAGCCGTGACCGCGGAGGCGGCCGACCACAGAAAGGTGCCCCAGCGCCCCACCGTCTTGATCCCGAAACGGTCGAGCAGCAGGCCACCCGGCAATTGGGCAATGGAATAAGACCAGAAGAAAGCACTGAGGAGCAATCCAATGGATTCCGGGGACAGGCCGAACTCATGCTGGAACTGCGGAGCAGCGACGGAAAGACTGATACGATCAATATAATTGACCAGGACGCCCGCACCCAGAAGGACACCGATGGTCCAGCGGCGATGTGGAAGGCGTTTCTTTTCTTCGGTCAACTCTCCGATCAATCACGCCCCCGTTTCGCACGCAATCCGCAATGGTCGGGACT
>DATBCP010000416.1:0-2366 GCA_036270435.1 Rhizomicrobium sp.
CCGCTTTCGCAGGTCCACCGGACCTGCTCACGCGCTTTGCGCGCCGCAGGCTCACCCGTCACAGCGGCTTCGCCGCTGTTCGCCGGGGATGACAGGAAGAGTTAAAGCGTTCTTACGTCCGTCAGATGCCCCGTAACGGCAGCGGCGGCGGCCATGGCAGGCGACACCAGATGCGTGCGCCCGCCGCGGCCCTGGCGGCCTTCGAAATTGCGATTGGAAGTGGAGGCACAGCGCTCGCCTTCCTTCAGCTTGTCGGCATTCATCGCCAGGCACATGGAGCAGCCGGGATCGCGCCATTCAAAGCCCGCGTCCAGGAACACCTTGTCCAGGCCTTCTTCTTCGGCCTGTTCCTTCACCAGGCCCGAGCCCGGCACGACAATCGCATTCACGCCGGCAGCCACTTTCTTGCCCTTGGCGATTTCGGCCGCCGCGCGCAAGTCCTCGATCCGCCCATTGGTGCAGGAGCCGATGAAGACATGATCCACCTTGATCGCCGTCAAGGGCATGTTGGCGGTCAGCCCCATATAGTGCAACGCGCGTTCCGCCGCCTGGCGCTTATGCTCATCCGCCATCTTGGCCGGGTCCGGTACAGAGGCGGTGATCGGCAGCGCCTGTTCCGGCGACGTGCCCCAGGTCACCATCGGCACGATGTCGCGCGCATCCAGCGTCACTTCGGCATCGAATTTGGCGTCCGTGTCGGAATGCAGCGTCTTCCAATAGGCGCTGGCCGCCTCCCAGGTGGCGCCTTTGGGCGCGCGCGGGCGGCCCTTCACATAATTCAAGGTGGTGTCGTCCACCGCAATCAACCCGGCGCGGGCGCCACCTTCGATGGTGAGGTTGCACAGGGTCATGCGACCTTCCATCGACAGGCCGCGGATCGCTTCGCCGGCATATTCGATGACATAGCCGGTGCCGCCAGCGGTGCCGATCCTGGCGATTACCGCCAACGCGATGTCCTTTGCCGTCACGCCGTCCGGCAACCTGCTGTTCACCGTCACGCGCATGTTCTTGGAGTGTTGGGCGCGCAAGGTCTGGGTCGCCAGCACATGCTCCACTTCGCTGGTGCCGATACCGAAGGCCAGCGAACCGAAAGCGCCATGGGTGGAGGTGTGACTGTCGCCGCAAACGATGGTGGTGCCCGGCAAGGTCCAGCCCTGTTCCGGGCCGATGATATGCACGATGCCCTGGCGAATATCGTTCATGGGGAAATATTCGACACCGAAATCCTTGGCGTTCTTTTCCAGGGTCTCGACCTGGAGCTTGGATTCCGGTTCGGTGATGCCCTGGTCGCGATCCTTGGTGGGCACATTGTGATCGGCCACCGCCAAGGTCAGGTCGGGGCGGCGCACCTTGCGGCCGGCCATGCGCAGGCCCTCAAAGGCCTGGGGACTGGTGACTTCATGCACCAGATGGCGGTCGATATAGAGCACCGGCGTCTCGCCGGGCGGGGAATCCACCAGATGCGCGTCCCAGATCTTGTCGTACAGCGTCTTGGCCATGTTGGTGCTCTTCAGGGTCGTTAGGGCAGCCTACATATAAGCCAGCGGCCAAATCTTCAACGCTGCGAAAAATACAGCAACGCCATGATGATAATGATGGCGATGAATTGGGCTAACACCCTGATTCGCATGAGTTTATTGGACCAGCTGCGCGCCGTGTCGCCGCCCCGCCAAAGGGTATAGAGGCCCAGGCAGAGGACAACAAAGACGATGCCGACGGCAATGGCGACCAGAAGCTTTCCCATGGGGGCTTCTTACGCTTCATGTTGAAAGCCGCCAAGTCCGCAGCGATCACGCCTTGAACACTCGCTGTCATTCCCGGCCAAGCGCCGCAATGCGGCGCGAGGGGAAGGGAACCCAGGTGGTAAGATTGAGTCCAGTCTATCCACCTGGGTCCCCTTCCCTCACAGCGGCTTCGCCGCTGTTCGCCGGGGATGACAAGTTGAATTTCGGCTACGCCAGCGCATCGACCTGCTCGTTCGTGAAATTCCCCGGCACAATCGTCACCGGAATCGCCTGCACCGTCGCGCCAAACATGGAGACGAGTGGCCCCGGTCCTTCCTTGCCGGTGCCCGAGGCCAGAACCAGGATGGAAATATCCTTGTCCTGTCTTAGCAGCTGACCCACGCATTCGGTGGTCGGGCCATAAAGGACCACCAGCTCCGGCAGGATGCCGGAAAGTTCGTTCACCACCTTTGCGGCTTCATGCAGCATGCCTTCGGCCTCGGCATAGGCCTCGTCTCGCATGATCTCCTCCACGCCGCGCCATTGCTGGAAATCGGGCGGAGTGGCGGCGCAAAGCAGCGTCACGCGCCCGCCGGTATGCTGGGCGCGTCGTGTCGCAAAGCGCAGTGCCACCGCGCTTTC
>DATBCP010000417.1:0-3773 GCA_036270435.1 Rhizomicrobium sp.
CTGATGCGCGGTGTCGGCCGGCACCACCACATAATCGCCGGCGGTCAGTTTCTGCGGCGAGGCGCCTTCAATGCCGGTGCCGCTTTCATTGAGGGTGCCGGGCCGCGACGGCTGAACGCCGGTCAGCTTGCCGCCGGTGACCAAGGTGGCATTGCCCTGGATCACATGGATCAGCTCCACCTGGCCATGATGCACGGTGGGAGGGGTCAGCCCGGTGCGGTATTCCAGCAGCACCCGGTAAGGCCCCACCGTCGCGATCGGCACCACCGAATTGACGGTGGGCGATTTCTGGTTGGCTTTGGCCTGGGCGATGAGCGCCGGTATGTCGGTCCCCGCCGTGAACAGTTTTTCGGGTGACGGCGCCGGCTGGGCCAGGGCGGACGCCGGGCACAACAAGACTGCCGCAAACAGGATGTTCTTCATGACATCTCCAAAGGCGAAGGACCGGTCTCGCGGGCCGGCCCTGAATTTCACTCTATTGTTTCGCTCCCGCGTCGGCGTCGAAATTGTGCATGCCATAGGGGCGGGGGTTGATGGCGATGCGGGTGGACATGCCGTTGCCCGCCCAACTGGCCCGATGCCAGCGCCCTTGCGGCGCCAGCACCACGTCGCCGACATTGGCGGTGAAGACTTTCATGCCTTCCATTTTGTAGTCGACGGTGCCCTCGGCGATCACCCAGAACTCGTTATAGTCGATATGGAAGTGGCCCTTGTTGCTGTCGGGCGGCGTGGGCACGCCATGGCCGCGGATCACATTCATGAAATTGGTGGTGTCGGAGACAAAGGCGTGGTCGCCCGGCGTGGGCGGCCGCTTCACGAAATCGCCCCAGAAATCCATATAGGGCTTGTTCTTGTCGGTGTAGGCGTCCGGCGGGGTGCGATAACTGGCCAACACATAGGTCTTGCCGGCAGCCGTCGGCGCGGGACCTTTATCGCCCTGGGTCGTCGGATAAAGCGGCGTGCGATTGGCGCGCACCACTTCAAAGCGCACGCTGGGCTCATTGCCCACCGTTTCCATCCAATAGATGTTGCGGAAGGGCACCTGCACCAGAAAGCCCTTGCCGGCCACGAAGGGCTCCTGCCCCTGAATGTGGAAACGGACCTGGCCCGAAGCGACGTACCAGAAGATTCGATCGTCCGCCCAGAATTGCGGCTTGGTCTTCTGGCCCGCGCCCATGGAGATGTAGTCGGCGTGATAATCCTGGTCGCGCACGATAGGCTGCACCCAATCGGCTTGGCCCTTATGGGCGGCCAGGATCTCATTCAGCCGCCAGATCGGTTTGTTGGGCGCGCTCCAGGCGGTTGCCGGCACGGGTTTGGGCGACCAGCTGAACCAGATTTTCGCATCCTCCTGGGCGAGAGCAGAGCCCACACAGGAAACCAGCGCCGCCAGGACAAGCGCGAACTTGCGGGATTTCATCAGCGTTCCTCCCCAAACCTCTGTTTTATTTGAACAAAGAATGTCCCAGATCGGCCCGTTATACAATCGCGAAACAGGCGCGCAAACCGCGGCCAAATGGTGTAGTATCTGATGGAAGCTTTTCTTCCGGGAGAGTCTGGATGAAGGGTCACCATCTCATCGCTTTTGGGGCGGCTGTAAGCCTGTGGGCCGCCGCGCCCGCAGCCCAAGCCCAGGTGGTCATTACGCTGGGCACCGGCCATGCCTATGACTGCTTTCTCCACGCCAAGGCCGGCGTCAATCTCCAGGACGGCGTGCAGGTCTGCAACACGGCGCTGGAGCATGACATGCTTGGCCGCAAGGACCGCGCCGGCACCTATGACAATCGCGGCGTGATTCTGGATCAGCTGGGCCGCACCCAGGAGGCGGCCGACGACTTCAATGCCTCCATCGCCTTGGATCCGGATCTGGGCGATCCCTATGTCAATCTGGGTGCGATGTTGATCAAGAAAGGCCAACACCAGGAAGCCTTGGATCAGATCAACAAGGGGATCAACCTGGGCATGGCCTTTCCCCATATCGGCTATTACGACCGTGCCGTGGCCGAGCAGATGCTGGGCCGATTCAAGGAAGCCTATTACGACTATAAAAAGGTCCTGGAGCTGGAGCCCAACTTCGCCATGGCGTCGGAGCGGCTCAAGGATTTTGTGGTCACAAGGGTTCCTGCCAAGAAACAGAGTTGACCGGAAATCCTTTTAGATCAGTGGGCTGCGGACGGTTTTAACCAGCTTGGATGAACTGCGTTGACAGCGCCGCCGAACTGACTATCAAATGTATACAGAGGCTGCGGGGCGTCGGTATTCTCCATACCGCCGAGGCTTCTAGAAGGCCCGGTTTGCGTACCCTCGCGCCGGGCCTTTTTATTGTCTTTTACGGCAGGGCGGTGAGCCAAACCAAGATGGCCGCGCTTCGCGATCGGAGGACACCGGATTTTCTAGGCGCGCTTCTCTCGCTCAGGAAAATCCCGGTGCTATAGTTCTCTCATGAGCAAGGCCGTCCGTGACTCGGAAGATGTTGCAGAACTCAAGCAGCTCTATGACCGGCTGGCACTGGCGGTGGAACGGGCCGCCGCCACCATGCATATTCGGGGCGCGGACTCGACCGCTTTTACCGCCGAAGACACCAAATGCGTGGCGCTTTGGGGCCGGATCCGCACCTTGATGCAAAGGGACCAGTGACGGCGGGCGCCAGGCTCACCAGAAAGCGATTGTTGATACCGCCGGGGGGCGGGGCCGGTCGGGTACGGCTTCACAGTGGTTTCATTGGGGGTTGGGAGGCATTTCGAGCAGATGGCGGACGATCTTTCGCCGACGGACGGCGTCAGCGACGTATTCCTGGAATTCGACGGCATCCGGACGCGGCTGGGAAGTCCGCATGGCGATGTCACCTTCCGCTTTGTCCAGCGGCGAGGCGGGCAGGAGGCGGTGATCGCCACCATGAGCTTTCCGGTCCAGGCCGGCCATGACGGCCATCCCGGCATGATGGTGCGGGCCCATGACCAGCTGATCTCGGCCCTGCGCCAGGCGCTTTATCATTCCAGCCGGGCGCGCTTGCATTACCGCAACGAGGCGGCGCTGCATTATCCGCTGTATCCGACGGCCCGATAGGCCAAACGGGTTTCAGCGCCCTTGGTGCCGGAACGAGCGGCCCTTCGATGGCTGCTTGGGATGCTTGCCGGCCTTGCCGAACAGCTCCCGGGGATGAAGCGGCTGTGGCTTTTGGGGCAGGGCAGGCTTTGCAGGTTTCGACGCGTCTTTGCCGTTGTCTTTGCCGCTGTCGGTGGTTTCCTTCGAGACCATGGTTTGGCGATTCCTCTGGATATGGCGCAGTGCAGATTCTAGCACTTTAGACGCCCGCGCCAAGCTGAAGGCAAGCCCTGACCTATCGGAGGTCTACCGCATCCCAAGACAATCCGTCAGCAAGCCCTTGGCTTCATCCTTTGGCATCGTGCCAGAGGCTATGAAGTCACGCCGTTCCCGCGCCAATTTTGGGGCAAGAAGGCTTGGCAGCGTTAGCTTGTCTTTTCTTTTGTGGCGAATGTCGCAAGCAGAGCCACCACCAAGAAACCAGCAGCAAAGATCGCTACCATCGGGACAAGACCCGGATACATGCCGCGAAGGACCGCGGCGCATACCAGGCCCCCTAACAGTCCGAAAAGAACAATCTTAATGGAACGACTCATGGGCACCCCTCCCCATACTGTGAGCAATGAGATTACACCCTTTGCTCAACCTCTTGAAAGCTCACAGTTAGCGACCTTTGTGCCGCTGTATCCGGCCTTTGGCCGGCTTGGGACTCGTCTTACGCTTTGTCT
>DATBCP010000418.1:0-2131 GCA_036270435.1 Rhizomicrobium sp.
GCCTGGCGGCGATGATCGAGACCGTATAGCCCGCCACCACGTCAAATAGGCACATCAGGGTGACAAGAAAAAAGGTGGAGGTGGCGAAGCCTTTCACCACGATGAATTCCGCCAGCGCCGCCATCAGGGTCAGCGTTGAAAAAGCGTGGTTGAGGATCTCGCGGCGGCTGGTCCGGGTTGCCTTGATGATTTCGATGAACAGCAGAACCAGCGCCAAGGCGACCAGCCCATCGCCCAGCGAAATCCTCCAAATGTCGCCGGAAAAGACCGTCACCGGAAAATTTCGCGCCAGCAGGGCGTTGGCCTCATGGCCCATCACGCCGCCACCGAAGATCAGCGCATTATAAACGATCACCGCGATCAGCATCTTGGGAAAGGCGCGCAGCATCGGGTCCTCCCTTTATTTCACGCCCCTCACGCCGTGGCCCGGGCACGGCGGTCGCGATAAATCATCCAAATATTTCGCACGTAAATCGGCAGGGGCAGACCCTGACCCAGCACCAGCGGCCAGGCATGCAGATGCACGGCATAGGCGAACAGGACAAAACCGCCGAACAGACTGCAATACCAGAAGGCGAGGGGAATGACGCTGTGGCCTTCTCTCTCGCTTGTCACCCACTGGATCAGCATGCGTATGCCGAATATGGCCTGCCCGCCGAAACCAACGACATTCCACAAAACGTCATAGGGATTCTGCATGGCGTTCGCATAGAGATGCGCCAAATATCCCATGGTCAAAGCTCCCGTATCTCGGCGCGCCCGCCATGGCGCTGCTGCAGCCAGCGCACGCCCAAAAGATCCTGCACGCTGACCAGCAACCGGCCGAAGTTGGTGTATTTCGATGATCCCGTCAGGCGCGGGCGGTGATTGACCGGCACGAAGGCGACCTTGCCGCCCTCGCGCTGCACCAACGCGATCAGGAAACGGTGGATGTGATCGAAATAAGGAAGCTCCAGGAACATCGCGCGCCGGAACGCCTTCAGCCCACAGCCGGTATCGGTGGCGCCGTCGCCCAGCATGGCGCTGCGAAAGCCATTGCCCAGGCGCGAGGCGAGGCGCCGGCTGGCGCTGTCCTGGCGCCTGACCCGCACGCCCGACACCATCGCCGTCTCAGGGTCGGCCCTCAGTGCCGAAAGCAGCTTGGGAATGTCGGCGGGATCATTCTGGCCGTCGCCGTCCAGGGTGACGATGATGCCGCCCTTGGCCGCCTGAACCCCGCTGCGGATACCGCGGCTCTGGCCCAGATTGCGACTGTGGCGCAGCACCCGAAGCCCGGGGATTTCCCCCTTCAGGGCGCTCAGCGCCTGTGCCGTGCCATCGCTCGAGCCGTCGTCGACGAACAGGATTTCATGGGGCTCGCCCGCGAGGGCAGCCGCGATCTCCCGCGCCAAAGGCGCGACATTGCCGGCCTCGTCCTTGACCGGGACGACGACGGAAATGGACACGGGCGCGGCGCTGCCGCCGGACATAATCTTTCTCCAGCCTCTGGACCGGGGGGCTTATACAGGTCCGTCTCTTTGCAACATAGGGGCGGGACCGACATAGTTCCTTTCCATGGCCGACTCGGAAACCTCGGAAATTGCTCGGGAAACGGTGCCCGTCGCGGCGCCTGCGGCCCCCGCCTGGCTGATACGGCTGGCCAACCGGCCCTTTGCGGTGCTGACCTTGCTGGGGCTTCTTCTATGGCTGCCGGGCGTTTTGAGCCTGCCGGCGCTGGACCGGGACGAAAGCCGCTTTGCCCAATCCTCCCGCCAGATGGTGGAATCCGGCGATGTGGTGGATATCCGCTTCGGTCATGTTCCCCGCTACAAGAAGCCGATCGGGATTTATTGGCTTCAGGCGGCATCCACCAAACTTGCCGGGCTTTTGCCTCCGAATCAGGGGCGCGACGACCGGATCTGGACCTATCGCCTGCCGTCCCTGTTGGGCGCCATCGCCGCAAGCTGGCTGACGGTTTGGTGCGCGCTGGCCGTGACGGGTGGAGAAGCCGCTTTCCTGGCGGGCCTGATGATGTTGGGCACCGTATTGCTGACGGCGGAAGCCACCATTGCCACCACCGATGCGGTTCTTCTGGCCTGTGTGCTGGGGGTGCAAGGCGTATTGCTCAGGCTCTATCGGAGCGCGCGGGAAC
>DATBCP010000419.1:0-2842 GCA_036270435.1 Rhizomicrobium sp.
GCCCGCCTTTGTCGCTTCCTGCACGGCGCGGATATCGCCGCCGGCGCAAAAAGCGCGATCGCCCTCTCCCCGGACGGCTACGGTCTTGATGGCATCGTCATCCGCCCAGGCCTCGAGTTGGGCCTTGAGCGCGCTGATCATGCCGTGGGTCAAGGCATTGAGGGCCTTGGGCCGGTCCAGGGTCAGCAGGCCCAGACAGCCCTGTTTTTCACTCCTAACATGGGGGTCCATGGACCGAGACTTGCGCACCCGGCGCCGAATTGGCAAGAGAGCCGCATGAGCAGCTATCCACAGCTACGCATGAGGCGCCTGCGCCGTCATGATTGGGCGCGCCGACTGGTCGCTGAGAATTCGCTGTCGCCAGCCGATTTCATCTGGCCGGTCTTTGTGATCGATGGTGAAAACAGGCGCGAAGCGGTGTCCTCCATGCCCGGTGTGGAGCGGCTGTCGGTTGACTTGCTGCCGGCGGCGGCAAAGGAAGCGGCCAGCCTGGGCATCCCGGTGATCGCGCTCTTTCCACAGACGCCGCCGTCCCTGAAAAGCGAGGATGGAGACGAAGCGCTCAATCCCGGCAATCTGGTATGCCAGGCGGTGCGCGCCATCAAGTCGGCGGTGCCGGAGATCGGCGTGCTCTGCGATGTGGCATTGGACCCCTATACCAGCCATGGCCATGACGGCGTTCTGCGCGACGGCTATGTCCACAACGACGCCACCGTGGAAATTCTGGTACAGCAAAGCCTGGTGCAGGTTGCTGCCGGCTGCGACATCATCGCGCCCTCCGACATGATGGATGGACGCATCGGCGCCATCCGCGCGGGTCTGGAAAAGGCCGGCCATCACGACACGCTGCTGATGGCCTATGCGGCCAAATATGCATCGGCCTTTTATGGCCCGTTCCGCGAAGCGGTGGGTTCCGCCAAATCGCTCGTCGGCGACAAGCGCACGTACCAGATGGACCCGGCCAATGGCGATGAGGCATTGCGCGAAGTGGCGCTGGACATCGCCGAAGGCGCCGACATGGTGATGGTCAAGCCCGGCCTGCCCTATCTGGACCTGGTGTGGCGGGTGAAGGAGCGTTTCGGCGTGCCCACCTTCGCCTACCAGGTGTCGGGCGAATACGCCATGTTGTCGGCGGCGTTTGACAAAGGCTGGCTGGAACGCGACCGCGCCATGCTGGAATCCCTGCTTGCGTTCAAGCGTGCCGGCGCCAGCGGAATCCTGAGCTATTTCGCAATCGAAGCCGCGAGACTAATCCGGCGCGCATGATCGCTCAACTGCACCGCCGGCATCGCCTGCTCCTGTTCTCGGGCCGGCGTTGGCGCATGCGCCTGGTATTCTGGGGCGGCGCTGTGGCGGTCGGCGCCGTCAGCGTGGCTTTTGCGGCTTGCGCCACCCAGGCCAGCCGCCTGTTCCATCTTTTCCTGCTGCGGCCCTGGTTCGCGCTGTTCCTCACCCCCGCCGGTTTTGTCTTGTCGGCCTGGCTGGCGTGCCGTTTCTTCCCCGGCGCGCAAGGCTCAGGCATTCCGCAGGCGATCGCCGCGCGGCATATGAAAGACAATCATGCACGCGCCAGGTTGTTGTCTCTGAAACTGGCCTTCGGGAAGATTATCCTCACATTATTCGGCTTGGCCTGCGGTGCATCCATTGGACGCGAAGGCCCCACCGTTCAAGTTGGCGCGGCGATCTTGCTGCAGGCGGGCAAGACCGGACGTATGCTTGGTGAACGCGGACTGATCCTGGCGGGCGCGGCGGCGGGTGTAGCGGCCGCCTTCAACACGCCTTTGGCGGGGATCGTGTTCGCCATCGAGGAGATGGGCCGGGCCTTCGAGCAGCGCAACGCTGGGCTGGTGCTGGTCGCGGTAATTCTGGCGGGGTTGGCGAGTCTGGGACTGGTCGGCAATTACAGCTATTTCGGCAGCAACAACTCCATGCTGATCGTGACCATCGATTGGGCGGGTGTGGCGATTTGCGGCGTCGCGGGCGGCTTGGCGGGTGCCCTGTTCGCCAAGTTTGTGTTGCGCGGCTCCGCCAGCTTGCGCAAATGGGTCGCGGCTGAACCGCGTGGCCGCGCCTTGTGGCTTGCTGGCGCCAGCGGACTGATCGTGGCGCTGTGCGGCCTTGTCAGCCACGGCGCCACCTATGGCACAGGTTATGAACCGGCAAGGCTGGCAGTCGAAGGCCATGGCATGGCCTGGGAATTCGCGCCGCTGAAGTTCATCGCCACCCTCGCCTCCACCTTATCGGGAATTCCCGGAGGCTTTTTCGCGCCCACCCTGTCGATCGGCGCCGGAATCGGTAACCTGATCGCCGACATCCTGCATGTGCACGCCCCCGGCGCCATCGTGCTGTTGGGCATGACCGCCTATTTCGCCGGCGTGGTCCAGGCCCCCATCACCTCCGCCGTCATCATCGGGGAAATGAGCGATGCCACCGGCATGCGGCTGCCGCTGTTGCTTGCGGCGCTGATCGGATACGGAATATCGCGCAGCTTCCAGCGGGAGTCGCTGTATCATGCCCTGGCGCACAACTTTCTCGGCCGTGCCGCGGTAGCGCGGGTTGGCTAGAGCAAGTTAAGGTCAGATTGAATCCCTCCGGCGCAGCGATTCAATCTGACCTTAACTTGCTCCAAGGGCGGCCTTATTCCCGTACGGTCGAGAACAGGCTGCGCAGGATGATCTCCGCCCGGGCCGGCAGCACATGCAGGCCGGAGCGCCGCTGGCCCAGGTCGATGACGTTTTCCAGCACCAGCATGGCCAGGCCATGGATCGCCGACCACACCGCCAGGCCCAGCCCGCTATCATGCAAGGCATTGCCGATTTCGGTGCTGATGGAGTCGGCCTTG
>DATBCP010000420.1:0-6186 GCA_036270435.1 Rhizomicrobium sp.
TGTGGGGCCGTGGCGCTGGTCAGTCTCAAACGCTACGCCGAAGCCGGCACCAGGCTCGACAGGATAGCGGGCGGCCGCGAAAAGCTAGATGTGGCTTTTCGGGTGGCGCTATACGACCAGGCCGGCAACGCCTGGTTGCTGGCCGGTGACGGCGCACGCGCGGTGCAGAGTTTTTCCGGCGCCTTGGCGCTTTCGGCGGGCGATGCCGATCTCTTCGCCGACCTGGCCCGCGCCCAGGCTATGCGCCGCGATTGGGCGGAAGTGGTCTTGGACCTCAATGCGGCCTTACAGCTTTCTCCGCGCCGCGCCGATCTTCTGGTATTGCGCGCCAGCGCCCGACGCGCCTTGAAGCGCTACCAGGACGCCGACGCCGATATCGAGGCGGCGCTGAAGCTCGAGCCCCACGATGGCGATGCTTTGGTGGAACGCGGCTTGTTGCGGCGCCAGCTGGGAGACTTGGGGGGAGCGCGCCGCGATTTCGAAGCGGCGCTCAAAGCCGGCTCGGGCAATGCGGCGGCTCAGGCCAAGGCCAATCTGGACGATCTCAAGCCCTGATCCACTCCTTGCGTGTATCAGGATCGATCTCGCGGCCGGATTTGCTGCGCGCCAATTCCTCAAAACGATCCTTCGGCAACAATTGAGAGAGCGCCCAGATCGCGGCCCCCCGGACCAGGGGGGACGCATCGTCCAGCGCCGCCTCGGCTGTGTTCGCCAATCCCGCGTCACCACTGTTGCCGATTGCGATCATCACATTGCGCAGGAAGCGGTCGCGGCCGATACGCTTGATGGGAGATTTGCGGAACAAGGCGCGAAACGCGGCGTCATCCAGACCCGCAAGCTCGGCCAGGGCAGGGGACTTGAGTTCTTCGCGTGCCAGCAGCCTGGCTTCCGAAGCCGTCCTGGCGAATTTGTTCCAGGGGCACACCGCCAGGCAGTCGTCGCAGCCATAGATGCGGTTGCCCATGGCTCTGCGGAATTCGCGGGGCACCGGTCCATCATGCTCGATGGTGAGATAGGAGATGCACCGCCGCGCATCCAGCCGGTAGGGCGCGGGAAAGGCCTTGGTGGGACAGATATTCAGACAGGCACGGCAGGTACCGCAATGGTCCTTTTCCGCCTCGTCCGGCGGCAATTCCAAGGTGGTGAAGATGCTGCCCAGGAACAACCAGGAGCCGAACTCCCGCGACACAAGATTGGTATGCTTGCCTTGCCAGCCCAGTCCGGCTTTTTGCGCCAGCGGTTTTTCCATCACCGGGGCGGTGTCGACAAAGACCTTCACCTCGGCTTTGAAACTCTGGAAAATATGGCCTGCGAGCGCTTTGAGCTTCTTCTTCACCACCTCGTGATAGTCGTCGCCCAAGGCATAGACCGAGATCGCGCCTTGTTCCTTCTGTTCCAGGACCGCCAGCGGATCATGCGCCGGGCCATAATTCAGTCCCAGCACGATGACGCTTCGCGCATCGGGCCACATGGCTTGCGGGTCGCACCGCCAATCGGCGCGTTTCTTCATCCATTCCATGCCGCCGTGATGACCGGCCTGAAGGAATTCCAGCAGGCGGCTGGCATTGCCGGGTTCGGCACGGGCATCGGCAAAGCGCACCGTGTCGAATCCTTCTGCGCGCGCGCGGGCCAGGATGTCCGTCTTGATGCTTGCCGCGTCCTGCATGGCGGCCGTTATACCGCCATATCCACCGGCGAGGTCAGAAATCCAGCTCGGCGTAATGGGAAACCGGTGGCTGCCCCGGCACGCGATCCAACAGGATGGAGCGGAAAGCCGGGCGCGACTTCATGCGCACATACCATTCATTGGCGGCGGGAAAATCGGACCAGGGCACTTCGCCGAAATAATCCAGTGATGACAAATGGGCCGCCACCGCCAGGTCGCCCAGCGTCGTCTCGCGACAGGCCAGGTTGCCGTTGGTTTCGGCGGCCGTGCCGATGGTCTTCAGAGCGTTTTTTAGTTCCTCGCGCCCGGCGCGAATCGCATTCATGTCGGGCGGCCGGCTGAAGCCCGCGCCGGTATGACGAGGGGCGGCCTTTTCGTACACGATGCGCTGGGTCACCTGTTCGTGAAACGGACCAAAAGCCCAATCCACCCAGCGCAAGCAGGCGCGCCGCGCCGCATCGTCGGCGGGCGCCAGGGGGTAGTCGGGATAATTATGCTCCAGGTGATCCAGGATCGCCCAAACGCCTTCGGCGCGGGTGCCATCCATGTGCACGAACACCGGCATCGATTGCTTTGTGTCCTCGGCGATCACCGGATCGCAGGCGACGCGCTTTTCGCCCACCATCAGGCGGGCCAGACGGCAGCTGGGCGATAGCGGCAAGTGAATCAGGCGGCGCATGGCGTCTTATACTTCTCTGGATGGGCGGCTCACATACTCGCTGGCGCTCGCATAGGGCAATCTCTTCTAATTCGCTGGCGCTCATAAGAAAAGCTAAGCCAGGCCGCCCATGGACGGGCGCAGAGGCAGGGCAGGAAGGGTGGTGGCGCGGTTCCCTATTTGATGCAGAAATTCAGTCCGTCGCGGGTGACAGCGGCGCTGCGGCTCTGAAGCAGTCCGCTCCGGTGGCGGACATAGCGGCCGGGATGGGCGGCTTTCCATTTGTGAGGATTGGGCAAAATCGCGGCCAACCGCGCCGCCTGGGCGCCGTCCAGCGATCCGGCATCGGTCCCGAAATAGGCATTGGCGGCGGCTTCGGCGCCGAAAATTCCGTCTCCCCAATCCACCAGGTTCAGATAGGCCAGCAGGATGCGTTTCTTGGGCCACAGGCCTTCCACCAGGACAGTGAGATAGGCTTCCAGGCCTTTGCGAATCCAGCTGCGCATCGGCACCAGAAACAAGGTGCGAGCCGTCTGTTGGGAGATGGTGCTGGCGCCACGCATCGGTTTTGCGGGATGGCGGTCATGGTCCCGCACCGCCTTGTTGATGCTGGCCCAGTCGAATCCATGATGGGTGCAGAAATTCTGGTCCTCGGCGGCAATCACGGCCCGCTCCAGGCGGGGCGAAATGTCGTCGGTCCAGTGGTAGTTCGCGCCCTTGCCCTCGATCAGGCTGACCAGCATTTCCGGCGTGCCGGGGACCGGCAAAACCCGGAATATCAGAAGAAGAAGAACGGGCGCCGGCACCAAAAGGACGAACAGCGCGAACAGCAGCTTCCACAGCCAGCTGCGACCCTGGCGCGGTTTTTCTTTCTTTTGGCTGATTCCCCTCGCCATGGCCCGAACTTAACATTTTTAAGGGATGCGCGCGGCGGGGCGCGATGCTACCTGTTGACCGCCACCTCTTCGGGATTCGCCCATGCACGACATTCTTCTTTCCGTCATCTTGGGCATTGTCGAAGGCATCACCGAATTTCTCCCAATCTCATCCACCGCGCATTTGCTGGTCTCCGAAAGACTGCTCGGGCTGGGGAGTGAGTGGGAAGCCTTCACCGTTGTGATCCAGCTGGGCGCGATCCTGGCGGTGGTGGCGATCTATTTTCAGGTTTTCTGGAAGGCGCTGATCGGTCTGCCCAGCTCCGCCGAGGCGCGCCGGTTCGCGCTGGGCCTGATCCTGGCACTCCTGCCGTCGGTAGTGATGGGGCTGGCGTTGAAAAAGCTTCTGGACGAGGTGTTGCTCAATCCTGCCACCGCCATGCCCTTTATCGCCGGTTGCTGGATTCTGGGCGGCATTATCATCCTGGTATTCGAGCGCATCGCGCCCAAGCCGCGCTGGTTGGAGGGCGACAAGCTGCCTCTCTCCAAGGCCTTCCAGATCGGCTGCTGCCAAGTCTTGTCCATCATTCCCGGCGTATCGCGTTCGGGCGCCACCATTCTGGGTGGCGAGCTTCTGGGCGTGGATCGCCGGGCGGCGACCATGTTCACTTTTTATCTGGCGGTTCCCACCATGCTGGGCGCCAGTATCCTGGAACTGCACCAAAAGGCGTCAGGGCTCAACAGCCATGAAAGCCTGAACATCGCTGTCGGCTTCGCGGTGTCCTTTGTGGTGGCGTTTTTCGTGATCAAGGGCTTCCTGGCGATCGTGACCAAATATGGCCTGAAACCCTTTGGCTACTACCGCATTGCTGCCGGTCTGGCATTAATCGCCTACCTGGCCGTGCATTAGGGCGCAGATATTTCTCGGCGAGCCTGATCGGCATACTCCCCCTTGGCGCGATAGCGCCACAGATAAGAGGGGATCACGGCTTCCACCGAAGTCGCAGTGATGCCCAGGTCGGTCAGGCCCGGCGCGGTCGCGGACACGACATTGTCCTTCTTCAGCAGCTTGACCTGGTCGACGGTCACAAGCGGATTGGGCAGGAGCTGCAGGAAAGCCGCCTTGAGAAAGGCGATGCCGAACGGCACGGGCACCAGAGCGCGCTTGCGGCCCGTTTCGCGCAGGATCAGCTGGATCACTTCCTTGAAGGAATAGATGCTGGGTCCGCCCAGCTCATAGGTGCGGCCGTCCTGGCGCGACAGGCCCGCCAGAATGGCCTGCGCCACGTCGCCGACAAACACCGGTTGGAAGCGGGTCCTGCCGCCGCCGATCAAGGGCAGGGCCGGGAAGAAGCGCGCCATCTCGGCGAATTTGTTGAAGAAGCCGTCTTCCGGCCCGAAGATGATGGAAGGGCGCAGGATCACGGCGTTGGGAAAGGCTTCGCGTACGGCCGCTTCGCCCTCCGCCTTGGTCCTGGCATAGGCGGAGTCCGACTCGGCATCCGCCCCGATAGCGGAGACATGCACCAGCGCGCCGGCGCCCGCAGTGGCCGCTGCACGGGCAATGTTGGCGGCACCATCGGCCTGGACCTCTTCAAAGGTCTGTCCGCTCTGGAACAGGATACCGGTCAGGTTGACCACGGCATCGGACCCCGACAAGGCCTGGGCGGCGGAGTCCGCATCCGCGACATCGCATTTGACGAAATCGATCTGGCCGACGCTGCCCAAAGGGCGCAGGAAAAAGGCGCGGTTGGGGTGGCGGGTCGCCACCTTGATCCGATAGCCCTGCCGGGCCAGCGCCCGCACCGTATGGCGGCCCAGGAAGCCGGACCCGCCGAAGATCGTGACCAGTTGGTTTTTCATATCGTGCCCACCGGAAAAAGTTGGAGCTTCATAGCCAAAGCGCGTGGCCGGGAAAAGCGTGTAGGGCTATTCGGCAACATATTTGCGCTCACCGGTTCCCTCCCGGACATAAACTGTGACGGTCTTGCCGCTGGCATCGTCGATGAACCGCTCGCTGGTGGCCGTCCAGCCCGGGCCGGCCCGGTTTTCCAGCGGCTTATAGATCACCCGCTCATAGACAGTCCCGGCGATCAGCGCCACCGCCCAGAACAGCAGGATCAGGGCGGTGGGCACGGCAATCGCCCACATGATAGCGCCCGCCACCAGGCAGGCGGCGCCGACCGCCACAACCAAGCCCCGCAGGCTCACGGGCTCTCCGGCTCGATCACGACCGCCGTGCCATAGGCGACGATCTCGCTCATGGTCTGGCCGATTTCCGAGGAATCGAAACGCATCATCACAATGGCATTGGCACCCATCACCGTGGCGTTGGTCACCATGCGGTCCACCGCATGGCGGCGCGCCTCTTCCAGCAGCTGGGTATATTCCTTGATCTCGCCGCCGACGATGCTGCGCAGCCCCGCCACGATATTGCCACCCAGGCCGCGCGAGCGCACCACCACCCCGAAACACTGTCCCAACACCTTGGCGGTACGATAGCCCGCCAATTTTTCCGTCGTCGCCACCAGCATCCGTCAGGTCCCTTTTTGCCACTCGTAAGGATAGCGCAAAATGCCGGATCGAGGGGGCCGGGCCAGAAGCCGCCGCCGGGTCCGGATGGCCCTTGACTTGACATTGACTTGAGGTCCTTACCCCCCTAAACATCGCGCCCTTCCACCGGAGGCGAACCCTCCGGCCGGGCCCAGATGGCGGAATTGGTAGACGCACTAGTTTCAGGTACTAGCGCTGCAAGGCGTGGAGGTTCGAGTCCTCTTCTGGGCACCAAGTTTACGGGCGAAAACCCGCAGAAATCCTGGAAAAATTTCGAGTTCGAGTCCGCCGGTATTGCAGCGCTCGTGGCCTGATAGCACGACCTGCGATCTCATTGCGACTCTCGTTCCGCTTCCCGCGTTTCCGGCCAAATAAGCCTGCATTGTGGATTTAAGCGCCGCAGCAAGTGACTCGGCGAGGTCGTGACGGTCTCT
>DATBCP010000421.1:0-10287 GCA_036270435.1 Rhizomicrobium sp.
GTAGGCGAGAGCCGGAGCGATCAGAAAACTAAAGGAAGTTATACTCCGTGAACAAAGGGGTCAGGTCCCTGCCCCACACACCGTAATAGTTTTTCAGCATCTCTTCGGCGCGGGTATAGCCGCGCGATACAAGCTCGCGCAGGGGATTGAGGAAACCATCCTCGCTCATGCCCGATCCATCCAGCTCGGCGCGGCGGCGAAGCCCGGCCCCGGAAATCTCTAGCATGCGATGTGCCAGTTCATGCACCGTGGTGTTGCGGAAGGGCTGCCGGAAGGCCTGCTTGCCGACACCGTCGCGCAAGGCCTGGCGCTCTTCGGCAGTCCAATCCTTGACCAGATCCCAGGCCGCATCCAGCGCGATGCTGTCATAGAGAATGCCAACCCACAGCGCCGGCATGCCGCAGATGCGCCGCCACATGCCGCCATCCGTACCGCGCATTTCCAGAAAGCTCTTAAGCCGCACTTCTGGAAAGATGGTGGTGAGATGGTCCGCCCAATCGCTGAGCATGGGCGTGATGTGCGCCACCTCCGGAATCTCGCGGGCCAGGAACTTGCGGAAACTCTGCCCCGCCATGTCGATATATTTGCCGTCGCGGTAGAGGAAATACATCGGCACATCCAAGCCGTAATCGACATAGCGCTCGAATGACATGCCATCCTCGAACACCCAAGGCAGCATGCCGGCCCGATCATTGTCCACATCGGTCCAGACTTGCGCGCGGTACGAAAGAAACCCGCTGGGCTTGCCTTCGCGGAATGGCGAATTGGCGAACAAGGCAGTGGTGATGGGCTGCAACGCCAGGCCGACGCGGAATTTCTTCACCATGTCGGCCTCGGATTCGAAATCCAGATTCACTTGCACCGTGCAGGTGCGCAACATCATATCCAGGCCATAGCCGCCGACCTTGGGCATATAGCGGCGCATGATGTTGTAGCGGCCCTTGGGCATCACCGGCGTTTCCGCCAGAGTCCAGTTGGGCGCAAAACCGAAGCCCAGCACGCCGACGCCGATTTCATTCGCCACCGCGCGGGTCTGTTCGAGATGGGCATCCACCTCGCCACAGGTTTCGTGGATGGTTCTCAGCGGCGCGCCGGACAGTTCGAATTGCCCGCCCGGCTCCAGGCTGATCGAGGCGGTGTTCTGGGCCCCTCCTTGGGTCAGCCCGATGATGTTTTCCCCCTCTCGCACCGGTTGCCAGCCGAAGCGCCGCATCCCTTCCAGCAACTGGCGGATGCCCGGTTTGGTGTCATAGGCCACCGGTTTGTGGGTCTTGAGATCGTAGACGAATTTTTCGTGCTCGGTGCCGATCCGCCATTGCTCCTTGGGCCGGCAGCCTTTGGACAATTGCCGAACCAGATCATCGCGGCATTGGATCGGGCCGCTGGCGGACTGCGGAATGGACATGAAACACCCTGAACACCCTTGGGCCGGTACTTAAGGAGCAGCCGCGAGCAGCGCAAGTTCATTATTTTCGTATTGACTTAATTAAGTAAAAGCGCAAATATATCCTCATGACCGCGCTACAAGCCCTGTCCGATCCCACCCGTCAGCGCATTGTCGAAATACTGGCGGCGGGCGCTTTGTCGTCAGGCGAGATCGCGGGCCGGTTCGCGCTGTCGCCACCCGCAATCTCCCAGCATCTCAAGACCCTGAAAGCGGCCCGGCTGGTGTCGGTGCGCACCGACAAACAGAAACGCATTTACAGCCTGGATCCCCAAGGGGTCGGAGAGGTTTCCGAGTGGGTGGCGCGCATCCAGGCCTTTTGGAACCCGCGGCTGGATGCGTTGGAAGCAGCTCTCAAGCGAGACGTGAAATGAAAGGCGAAGTCATTCCCGAAAGCGCGGTGCGTTTCATCCGCGACCTGGATGCGCCGCCGGAAAAAATCTGGCGCTTTCTCACCGACGGCCGCCTTTTGCCGGAATGGTATGGCGATGGCGCGATCGAACCGCATGAGGGCGGCAAGGTCAGCCTGATGGGCGGACATATCCGCGGAGTGGTCACCGGCTGGCTGCCGGAAAAATTCCTCGCCTATAGCTGGAATGTTTTCCAGCCGGGTGAGGATGTGTCGCCTTGGCCAGTCTCCTATCTGGAATTTACGCTGGACGGATCGCGGCTGACGTTGATCCACCGCCCGATCCCCCAAGCGATGCAGAACCAGACCATGATGGGCTGGCACACCATGCTGGACCTGATTGAAGCCGGTTTGCGCAATGAATTCCCCAAGCGTGCCGATCTCTTTCCCAAAAATGCCGCGCTCTATGGCGTCGACATGAGCAAACTTGGGAGCGTCGGCGAGGCCGGTAGCAACTGCGTACCGGCGAGCGACAATTAAACAAAGGATGACGTGATGGACGATTTCGCCACCCGCCCCGACGAGCACACGGTCCAATTCGTGCGCGTCCTGCCCGGCCCGATCGAGCGTATCTGGGAATTCCTCTGGGATGGCCGGAAACGCGGCGAATGGTTTGCCTCCGGCGACATGCCCACCAAGCCGGGCGAAGGCTTCGAGATGTTTTTCAAGCACAGCACGCTTTCACCCAACCAGGCGCCGCCGCCGGAAAAATTCATCGAAATGGACAAGACCGGGCACCATTCGCGCAATGTGCTTTTGGTGTATGAACCGCCGCATCGTCTGGTGTTCAGTTTCGGACCCGATGCGCATGCGGATTCGGAGGTGGAATTCCTGCTCGCCCAGGAAGGCGATCCCAAAGACAACAAGGTCCGCTTCACCCTCAATCACCGCAAGATTCCGGACCGCAACTTTGCCGTGATGGTGTCGGGTGGCTGGCACAGCCATCTTGCCATCCTGCAAGACAAGGCCGAAGGCAAGGTGCCGCCGGCTTTCTGGGACGTGTGGCGCCAGACCGAGGGTGCTTACGACAAACGTTACTGAAAGTCGCCCGCTACCGATTGCCAGATCGCCAATGCCGCCAGTGCGGCGGTGTCGGCGCGCAGGATGCGCGGGCCCAAGGTCACCGGCGTGACAAAGGACAAGGCGCGCAACGTCTCCCGTTCGGCGGGATCAAAACCGCCTTCCGGGCCGGTAAGGATACCGGCCGTACCGCCGGCGCCGCGCACGGCTTGCGCCAGCGGCCTGGCATCTCCACCCTCGTCGCAAAAGAACAGGCGCCGTTCCCTGGGCCAAGTTGCCAACAGCTTGTCCAGTGTCACAGCTTTGCGGATCTCCGGCACGCTCACGAGGCCGGATTGCTCCGCCGCTTCGATGGCGTTGGCCGCCATCCGCTCTTCATTGACGCGGCTGACGATGGTGCGGCGGGTGAAGACCGGCAACAGCACCGACGCGCCCAGTTCGGCGGCCTTTTGCACCAGATAGTCGGACGGCGTCTTCTTCACCGGCGCAAAGGCCAGCCAGATGTCCGGCCCTTCGGCCTGTGGTTCCGTCTGCTTTCGGCACGTCGCCACAACACCGCGCTTTGTGGCCTGGGTGATCTGCGCCAGCCATTCGCCGTCGCGACCATTGAACAGCAGGACTCGGTTTCCAGTGTTGGCGCGCAGCACATGCAGAAGATAATGCGCCTGGCCCTCGTCCAGCGCCACCGCCATGTCTTCGCCCAGATGAGCGGTCACATAAAGCCGGGTCTTGCCACCCGCTTCTGTCAATTGCTGTTCCATGCCACACTTGAACCCGATGCCCGCCACCAATCAATACGCCAGATCGCAGGCTGCGCCCGCCGACGCCATTCCCGCAAGCTGGGTTGAGCACGCGCCGCGCTGGCTTCAGCCCTGGGCCAGGCTGGCGCGGCTGGACCGGCCGATCGGCACCTGGCTGTTGTTCTGGCCCTGCGTCTTCGGCCTGATCCTGGGCGCCGCCGCCGATGAGCGCCGCTTCCTGGACTGGCGCGACCTTTATTATGTGGTGTTGTTCGGTATCGGCGCGCTGGTGATGCGCGGCGCCGGCTGCACCTTTAACGACATTGTCGACCGCAAGATCGATGCCCAGGTTGCGCGCACCCGCGGCCGGCCCATTCCCTCCGGCGCGATAAGCGTCACGGGCGCGCTTGTCTTCCTGGCCGTCCAATGCCTGCTGGGTTTGGCGGTGCTGCTGCAGTTCAATTGGTTCGCGGTGGCGCTGGGCGCCTCCTCGCTGCTGTTGGTGGCGGCCTATCCTTTCATGAAGCGGATCACCTGGTGGCCGCAGGCCTGGCTGGGTCTCACCTTCAACTGGGGGGCGCTGCTCGGCTTCGCCGTCCAGACCGGAAGGATCGATATAGGTGACGGGATTCTATATGCGGGGTTGATCCTCTGGACCTTGGGCTATGACACCATCTACGCCCATCAGGACAAGGATGACGACGAGCTGATCGGGGTCAAATCCACCGCGCTTCTGTTCGGCAGGAATTCGCGGGCCTGGATCCTGCGCTTCTATGCCGTCGCCTTCACCCTGATCCTGGCGGCAGGCTTCACCGAGCATACCGGCTGGGCCTTCGCCTTTGTGATGTTTGCGGCGGGCGCGCATCTGGTATGGCAGGTCAAGACGCTCGATATCGACAATGCCGACAATTGCCTGCGGGTCTTCCGGTCCAATCGCGAAACCGGGGCGCTGATCGCGCTGGCCTTCCTGCTGGCAAGCTGGCTGGGGTGAGGAGCGGTCCGCCGCAGGTGGACGAACGCCGCAGTGCCTGAGCGAAGCGAAGGCGCGAGGCCGGGACGCCCGCATTTGCGGGCCATGACACCGTTATTGAATTCCTTTGGAACAGATCCAAATCTAGAACCCGATCTGCCCAGTCAGGATCTGCCAGAACATCTTCCAATCGCCCATGAAGCTATAGACCGGCTGGCTAAAGGTGGCGGGCCGGTTCTTTTCGAAAGCGAAATGGGCAAACCAGGCAAAGCCGTAGCCGCAGAAAAGACTTGCCGCGAACCACCAGAGATCACCCGTCAGCACCAACAGAACAAGGCAGACCAGGCTGAGGCTGGAGCCGATGAAGTGCAGCCGCCGCGTGGTGCGCTGGGCGTGTTCACTGAGATAAAAGGGATAGAATTCCGCGAAGCTGGCATATCTGGGCATGGGGATGCTCCGGTCATTGGGTATCTTGCCTCGAGACGGGTGCTATTGCCAATCCTGACGCCATCGCCACAAGCTGCGCGCATGACCTCCCTCTCCATCCTCACCCTGCACGGCTTTCTGCTCTTCGTCGGCGCGGAATTGATCTTCTCCCTCACCCCCGGCCCAACGGTGATGCTGATCAGTGCCTATGGCTTCAAAGGCGGTTTGCGTGACGCGCTGGCGGCCATCGCCGGCACCCAGACCGGCAACACGCTGTGGTATGTGATCTGCGTCACCGGCCTGGGCGCGCTGGTGACGGCATCCCCACCGGTCTTCCATGCCATCCGGCTGTCGGGCGCCGCCTATCTGGTGTTTCTGGGCTTGAGTGCCTTGTGGAAAAGCTGGCGCGCGACAGCCGAGGCGCAGGGCCCCAGGCTGATCGGCAAGCCCTATATCCAGGCCACCCTTACCCAGATGGGCAACCCCAAAGCCATTCTGTTTTTCGGCGCCCTGGTGCCGCAATTCCTCGACACAAACGCGCCGCTCCTGCCGCAATATCTGAACATGTACGCTGTCACCTTCCTTGGCGAAGCCATCATACTGACCGGCTATGGCGCCTTGGCCGCCATGGGCGGCCGCACCGCAGGCCTGCGCCATGCGGTGTGGCGCGAACGCGTCAGCGGCTTGGTGCTGCTGTCCCTGGGCGTCCTGGCGGCGCTTTATAGCGCATGACGCCGGAAGACTTCATCAAAGCCAATGCGGTGGTGGGTCGAGCGCCGCTGGTGCCCGAGATCAAGCTTTATCTTGCCAGCGAAGTGGTATCTTTGTGGCGGGCGACCGAGGAAGAACTGGCCAGCGCCGGCCTGCCGCCGCCCTACTGGGCTTTCGCCTGGGCGGGCGGCCAGGCGCTGGCGCGCTATGTGCTGGACCATCCGGTCCTGGTTCGGGGCAAACGCGTGCTGGATATCGGCGCAGGCTCGGGCCTGGTGGGGCTGGCCGCGCTCAAAGCCGGCGCCGCCGATGTGCTGGCGGCCGACATCGACGCCTTCGCCTGTGCCGCCATTCGGCTGAATGCCGCCGCCAATGATTGCCTTCTTACGGTGACGCAAAACGACTTGATCGGCACTGTCGGCGTCTGGGATGTGATCCTGATTGGCGACCTGTTTTATGAACGGCCGCTGGCGGAGCGCTTGCTGGCCTGGCTTGAGTCGCTGGGTGCATTGGCACTGCTGGGCGATCCGGGGCGCACGTATTTCCCCAAAAGCGGTGTCCGCAAACTCGTCAGCTACAGCGTCCAGACCCCGCGCGATCTCGAGGACCGGGAGATTCGCGAAACGGGCGTTTATCGCCTCGCCTTTGGGGACTGACATGGCGCGCGATTTAGCGGAAATTCGGAACGAATTTCGCCGATTGCGCTCTTTGCGAGCCTTGGCCTCTCTGTCACAGTGACGTGCCGCTGTTCAAGGGATCGCCATGCTGTTCGACCGGATCAAACCGCTGGATGCCATCATGGCCACGGCGGAAAAAAAAGGGCTGCACCGCTCGCTCGGTCCCTTCCAGCTGACGCTGCTGGGTATCGGCGCCGTGATCGGCACCGGTATTTTCGTCCTGACCGCCGAGGCGGCACAGAAGGCGGGCCCCGGCATGGTGGTCTCTTTCATGGTTGCCGGCTTCGTCTGCGCGGTCGCCGCCCTTTGCTATTCCGAACTGGCCTCCATGGTTCCGGTCGCGGGCTCCGCCTACACCTACACCTATGCGGTGGTGGGCGAAATGATGGCCTGGATGGTGGGCTGGGCCTTGATCCTGGAATATGCCGTGGGCGCCAGCGCCGTCGCGGTGGGCTGGTCCAACCATGCGGTCGGATTGCTGCACGGCTTGGGTTGGGAATTTCCGGTCCCTATCCGCAATGCCGATGCCTTGATGGCAAAGGTCGAGCTTCTGTTCGGCGCCAGCCCCACGCCTGATATCGTAATGGCTTTGCAAATCGGCGGCTGGATCAACGTGCCCGCCATCATCATCTCCGCGGCCGTCACTTGGCTCTTGATCCTGGGCACCACCGAAAGCGCCCGAGTCAACGCCGTGCTGGTGCTGGTCAAGATCGCGGCCTTGACCATGTTCATTGCCCTGACCTGGCCGGTGCTGCATGCCGAAAACTTCAAGCCTTTCGCGCCCACCGGCGCGGCCGGCGTTTTCGGCGCTGCCGCATCCATCTTCTTCGCCTATGTCGGCTTCGATGCCGTTTCCACCGCCGCCGAGGAAACCCGCAACCCGCAGCGCAATGTCCCGATCGGACTGATCGGCAGCCTGGCTATCTGCACTATCTTCTATCTGCTGGTGGCGGGCGGTGCCATCGGCGCCATCGGCGCGCAGCCCTTGATGGACGGCGGCACCGCTTTCGCGCCGGGCTCCGCCGAGATGACTGGCCGTTGCGCGCTGATGGGCGCAGGCAGCGCGCAGCCGCTGGTCTGCTCCAAGGAAGCGCTGGTGCATGTGCTGGAGACCATCGGCTGGCCGGGCCTGGGGCGCCTGGTCGGCCTGGCCGCCGTCATCGCATTGCCCTCGGTGGTGCTGATGATGATGTTCGGCCAGACCCGGGTCTTCTTCACCATGGCGCGTGACGGCCTGTTGCCGGAAAAGCTGGCGAGCGTGCATCCGCGCTACAAGACACCCCATGTCGTGACCATGGTGACGGGCCTCGGCGCCACCATCGCCGCGGCCGTGCTGCCGGTCGGCAGGCTGGCCGACTATTCCAATTCGGGCACACTGTTCGCCTTTTTCATGGTCTCCATCGCCGTGATGGTCCTGCGCAAGACCGATCCCGACCGCAAGCGGCCGTTCCGCACGCCCGGCCTGTGGGTGATCGCTCCGCTCGCCATTGTCGGTTGCGTGGTGCTGTATTTCTCGCTGCCGCTCACCGCGATCCTGGTCCTTCCAGTGTGGGGCGCGGTCGGCCTGCTGGTCTATTTCTGCTACAGCCGCTCCCGCAGCCATGTCGGCCGCGGCCTGATTGAAACAATGGATGAGGACAATCCGCCGATCTATGGCGTAAAGAATTAGCATCGCTTACGGTCGCGCCATGCCCTACAAATCCCTGCGGGAGTTTGTCGCCCGTCTGGAAAAAGACGGCGCGCTGGTGCGCGTGACGGAACCGGTCTCCACCGTATTGGAGATGACCGAGATCCAGACAAGGCTGATCGCCCAAAACGGTCCGGCGGTGATCTTCGAGAAACCCATCAAGGCCGACGGCACGGCGAGCGACATGCCGGTGCTGGTCAACCTGTTCGGCACGGTCAAGCGCGTGGCGATGGGCGTCACCATGAACAATGTGGAGCGCAGCACGGGCGCCGACCTGCGCGAGGTGGGTGAGCTTCTGGCCCAGCTGCGCCAGCCGCAGCCGCCGCGGAGCTTCGGCGAGGCGGCCGGACTGTTGCCGCTGGTGAAAACCGTCCTGGCCATGAAACCCAAGACGGTGGGCCGGCCCGCCTGCCAGGAGATCGTGCTCAAAGGCGGCGACATCGATCTGTCGAAGCTGCCGATACAAACCTGCTGGCCGGGGGAACCGGCGCCCTTGATCACTTGGCCGTTGGTGGTGACACGCGGCCCCAGCGACGCGCGCGAGGACAATTACAATCTCGGCATCTATCGCATGCAGGTCCTGGGCAAGAACCAGACCATCATGCGCTGGCTCAAGCATCGCGGCGGGGCCCAGCATCATGCCCGCTGGAGCAAGGAGAAGGCCGCCCCCCTGCCCGCGGCTGCGGTGATCGGCGCCGATCCGGGCATCATCCTGGCGGCGGTGACGCCGGTGCCGGAAACGCTGTCGGAATATCAATTCGCCGGCCTGTTGCGGGGCAGCCGCGTCGAACTGGCCGATTGCGTGTCGCAGCCGCTGAAGGTGCCGGCGGAGGCCGAGATCGTCATCGAAGGCGAGGTCTCGCTCAGCGACTATCGCGATGAAGGCCCCTATGGCGACCATACCGGATACTATAATTCGGTGGAGCAATTCCCCGTCTTCACCGTTACCGCCATCACCATGCGGCGCAATCCGATTTATCTCTCCACCTATACCGCACGGCCGCCGGACGAACCATCGGTCCTGGGCGAGGCGCTGAACGAAGTCTTTGTGCCGCTGATCAAGCAGCAGTTTCCCGAGATCGTCGATTTCTGGCTGCCGCCCGAAGGCTGCTCCTATCGTATCGCGGTGGTGAGCATGAAAAAGGCCTATCCCGGCCATGCCAAGCGGGTGATGATGGCGGTATGGTCCTATCTGCGCCAGTTCATGTACACCAAATGGGTGATCGTGGTGGATGACGACATCGATGCCCGCGACTGGAAGGATGTGATGTGGGCGATCTCCACCCGCATGGACCCGGCGCGCGACGTCACCATCATCGAGAACACCCCGATCGATTATCTGGACTTCGCTTCGCCGGAATCGGGCCTAGGCTCCAAGATCGGGCTGGACGCCACCAACAAGCTGCCGCCGGAAACGCACCGCGAATGGGGCAAGAAGATCGCGATGGATGAAGACGTAATCCGCCGGGTGACTGACAAATGGTCACAATTGGGCTTGCCCGGTAGCGGCAAGCCGATCTGGCAGGACTGAACCCAACCCGCTAATATTCCGGCGGGTCGGGGATATCACAAATGCATCGCGCGGCAATTTTCATCCTGCTGGCGCTGGCCGGGCTGTGCCCGCGCACGGCCTTGGCTGCTGAAGCAGCTGGCTGCACGCTGAAGCTCGTCAACACCGTTCCCGTCAAATTGGCGTACGAAGGCCGGCGTGCGGTGGTGTCGGTGACCATCAATGGCAAGCAAGAGCAATTCCTGCTGGATACCGGAGGCGCCTTCACGCAGATTTCGGCCACCGCCGCGGACGAACTCAAGCTTCCGGAGACCGAAAGCTACGGCAAGATGCTCGACCTTTATGGCCACGCATCGACCCGGGCCGTCAAAGTGGACTCATTTGTTTTGGGCCGGCTTGCGGACAAGAACACACGGCTGCCGGTCATGACCTTCGCCGAGAATGAGCTCTTTTCCGGCATTCTCGCCGCCGACTATATGGGCGAATATGATATCGAGCTGGATTTCGCCGGCGGCAAGATGAACTACTTTTCGCCGGACCATTGCCAGGGCAAGGTCGTCTATTGGCCGGCCTCGGCGATCGCTGTGGTACCGATGCGATTTAAGAATTTTCATCTAACTTTGCCGGTCATGCTCGACGGCAAGCCCATCAGGGCGATGATCGATACCGGAGCGCCCGACACCACGCTCAACG
>DATBCP010000422.1:0-12036 GCA_036270435.1 Rhizomicrobium sp.
GGCTTCACCATTCTTCTGGCCAACGACAAGAAGTTGCGCGGGTTGAATCGCGATTTCCGCGGGTTCGACAAGGCGACCAATGTCTTGTCCTTTCCCGGCGCGGACGGTTACGCGGGCGACATCGCCATCGCCTATGGCGTCGCGGCCAAGGAAGCCAAGGCCGCGGCCAAAAGCATTGCCGACCATGCCGCCCATCTGGTGGTGCATGGCGTACTGCACCTGGCCGGTTATGATCACGAGCGGCCGAAGGATGCCCTGGTGATGGAACCGCTGGAAGTGAAGATCCTCAAGCGGCTGGGCATCGCCGATCCCTACGCGCTGGCGGCCCGATGAGCGACCATCCCTTGAAGCGCCTGATTCAGAAGCTCACCGGGCAGGATGTCGAAACCGCCGCCATCCGCGAAAGCCTGGAAGAGGTGATCGAGGACAGCGAGCGCGAATCCGCGGCCCTTTCGGCGCAGGAGCGGGTGATGATCACCAACCTGCTCAAGTTCGGCGAATTGAAAGTCCGCGACGTGATGGTGCCGCGCGCCGAGATCGTGGCAGTGGATGAAAGCATCAACCTGGCCGATCTGTTGATGTTGTTCCGCGAGGCGCAGCATTCGCGCCTTCCCATGTTCCGGGAGAGTTTGGACGACCCCACCGGGCTGATTCATGTCAAGGACGTGCTGGGCCTGTTGCAGGCCGAAGCCAGCGGCGCCTATTGCCTGTCGCCCAATGCCCGCATCACCGCCTTGCGCCGGCCCGTCCTGTTCGCCCCGCCCTCCATGCGGGCCCTGGACCTGCTGCTCAAGATGCAGGCCTCCCACACCCATCTGGCGCTGGTGATCGACGAATATGGCGGCACCGACGGCCTGGTTTCGATTGAAGACATTATCGAAGAAATCGTGGGCGACATCGCCGATGAGCATGACGACGTCAACGGGGAGCTGAAACCCGATGGCGAAGGCTATCTCGCCGATGCCCGCATGGATCTGGACGATTTCAAGATCCAGACCGGCCATGATTTCCTGGTCGAAGATGGCGAGGATGAGGTCGAGCGCGACATCGACAGCCTGGGCGGGCTAGTGGTGTCGCTGCTGGGGCGCGTGCCCCAGCGCGGCGAGATCGTGAATCATCCCGATGGCAGCGAATTCCAGGTGCTGGAGGCCGATCCGCGCCGGGTGCGCAAGTTGCGCGTAACCCTGCCCAAATCCCGCGCCACGGAATGAAACTGTTGGCGCGAACCGGCGGCTGGCTCACCGGTCTGTCGGGCTGGCGCGCGCTGCTGTGGGCCTTTGCGGCGGGCGCGGTCTCGGCCTTGGCCTTTGCGCCGCTGGAAGTGTTTCCGGCGCTGCTCCTGGGATATGCGGTCCTGGTCCTGTTGCTGGACGGAGCAGCCGGGATGCAGGGACGGTTTCGCCGTGCCGCCGGCCTGGGCTGGGCCTTCTTCTTCGGCCAATTCCTGATCGGCCTGCATTGGATCGTCTATCCCTTCCTGATCTATCCCGACGCCAATCTTTGGGAATTGCCCTTTGCGGTGTTTCTGCCAGCAGGCCTGGCTCTGTTTGGCGCGCTGGCCGCGGGCCTTTGCATGGCGTGGTGGCCAAAAGGGCCCGCGCGGATTCTAGCTTTCACGGTGGCGGTGGCTGCCAGCGAATGGCTGCGCGGACATGTGTTCACCGGATTCCCCTGGAACCTGTCCGGCTATGGCTGGGGCGCGTCGCTGGCGCTGCTGCAATCGGCCAGCCTGATGGGAATCTACAGCCTTTCGTTCCTCACCATTCTTTTCGGCGCATCACTGGCCGAACTGGTCTTTTCGCGCTGGCGGCTCCCTGTGGCCTTGCTGCTACTATTCGCGGGGCTGTGGGGCTATGGCGTGTATCGGGTTGTTTCTACACCCATAGGTGAAGTGACGGGTGTGCGGCTTCGGCTGGTACAACCGGATATTCCGCAGGCTGAGAAATATGTCCGCCGGCTGACGGCGCGCAATTGGCAGCGGCTGTTCAGCCTTTCGATTGAGCAAGCCGGCCAACAGCCGGCCGGGTTCCGTGATATCCCGACACATATCATCTGGCCGGAAGCTGCCACCGGCTTGATTCCGGTTGCCCGCTCCCCTGAAGCGCTGAATCAGATCGCCCTGCTGACGGCGCGGGGGCAAACCTTGATGACAGGCTCCGACCGGGTCTTGCGCGATGAAAAGGGCATCACCGCCTATAACAGCCTTTACCTGTTCGCGCCTGGTAAAGGGCCGGTGAGCTATGACAAGTTCCATCTGGTGCCGTTCGGCGAATATCTGCCTTTTGCGCCTTTGCTCAATGCCATCGGAATCTCGCAGCTCACCGTGGGCTTGGGCTTTTCGGCCGGCGATCATCCGCGTGTGCTGGATGCCAGCCCTGCGCCGCCGGTAACGCCCCTGATCTGCTATGAAGTGATCTTTCCGCATGCCGTCATCGATCCGGCCGAGCCTCGTCCCGGATGGCTGGTTAACATCACCGATGACTCCTGGTTCGGGCCTTGGGCGGGCCCTCAGCAACATTTTTTGATCGCGCGTGTGCGCGCCATCGAAGAAGGTTTACCAATTGCCCGCGCCGCGAATAGCGGTATCAGCGCCGTGATCGATCCCTTGGGGCGTGTGCCGGCAAAGCTCGCCTTGAACAGGATGGGCGTGGTGGATGCGGCTTTACCGCAAGCGCTTCCGCCACCGCCCTATGCACGGATTGGCGACCTTGTTTTTTTGTCGTTTTTGGTTATCGCCGCGTTTGCCAGTGCTGCTTTGAACCGGCGTTAAACTATCGAAGCGCGATCGAAATAATTGTTTGCGTTATGGGGAAGATGAGGCCAAGTTTCGGCCCGCAAAACAATTTGAGAAGCGCGTGCCAAAGAAGCAAGCCAATCCAATTGATATCCAAGTGGGAAACCGTGTGCGCATCCGCCGCATGCTGATCGGGATGAGCCAGGAACGTTTGGGCGATCTGCTCGGCCTGACATTTCAACAAGTCCAGAAATACGAGAAGGGCGTCAATCGCATCGGCGCCGGGCGCCTGTTCGAGATGTCGCGTATTCTCAATGTGCCTGTCGATTTCTTTTATGAAGGCGTGAATGGGGCCGCGGCCCAGCCGGGTTCCGCCGAATCGGAAGGCGCGCCGGTGATGGAATTCGTTTCCAGCGGCGAAGGGCTGCAGCTGTCGCTGGCCTTCATGAAGATCAAGGATGCCAGGGTGCGCAAGCGCGTCCTGGATCTCGTCAAAAGCCTGGCTGAGGAAGAAGCCCAGAAAGTGTAAGGAAAGTGTAAGGGCGCGGGTCTTTTGCGTCGTAAGGTGAGCCGCGTCATGCGAAGCACGTGAGCCGGTCCACTGGACCGATTTGCCCGGCAAGGAAGGCGATCGTCGAATATGCCGCTGCTATCGGCCCCTCGCGCCGGGCAACTGCCGATATCTAGCTTTTGACGCGCGAGGCTTTCTCTTCGAGTCCCGACTGGCCTTCTCGCGATTGCAGCATCGCGTAAACGTCGTGTGGCGTGATGCCGCTGGCTGCCCACAAAACCAACAGGTGGTACAGCACATCGGCGGACTCCTTGGCGAGTTCCGCTTTGTCTTTTTGGATCGCGGCGATCACCGCCTCGGTGGCTTCCTCGCCGAATTTCTTGGCGCACTTCTCCACACCCGCCGCCAACAGCTTGGCGGTGTAAGAGGTGTTGGGATCGCCGTCCTTGCGGGACGCGATGGTGGCAAACAGCCTGTCCAGGGTCTCAGACATGGGCGACCTCTTAGCATGCTGTGGCGAAGCCGGATACTCAGGCTATCTTCCTCCGCGGCGCGAAGCGCCTGATGCGGGGGAAGATGTCGCCAGCGGAAGTGCTTGTTTGCAAAGCTGAGCTGCGACAGATGGGGGTAAATGTGAATTACAGCCCAAGCCGCGCCCTTATATCCGCCGGTGTGGCGCCCGCCCGCCTGAAGCTTTCCAGCGACACCGCGCCGTCGCGCTTGGAGAATTTCTTTCCTGTTTCGTCCAGCACCAGGTGGTGATGGGCATAGGCCGGTTCGGGCAGCTTGAGCAAAGCCTGCAACAGCCGCTGAATATGCGTGGCGGAGCGCAAATCCTCGCCGCGGGTCACCAGGCTGATTTGCTGGTGGGCGTCATCCACCACCACTGCCAGGTGATAGGAGGTCGGCATATCCTTGCGGGCGATCACCACATCGCCGAAGCGAAAGGGATCCACGGCGTGGCGCAAGCCCCGCTCGGTGTACGTCAAAGGGCCGGTCAGCGCCGCCGACTTGGCGACATCCAGCCGCAAGGCATAGGCGTCCCCCGCAGCGATGCGCCTTTGGCCTTCTTCCCGGGGCAACGCCTTGCAGATGCCGGGATAGATCGGCCCATCGGGTCCGTGCTGCGCCTCGCCGATGCGGGCGATTTCCGCGGAGATTTCCGCACGGGTGCAGAAACAGGGATAGACCAGGTCTTGCGCTTTCAAATGCACCAGCGCCTCGGCATAGGCGCCCATGCGCGTGGATTGGCGCAAACTGGGTTCGTCCCAGGACAGGCCCAGCCATTTCAGGTCATAGAAAATCGCCTGGATGAATTTGTCTCTGCTGCGGCCTTTATCGATGTCCTCAATCCTCAGCAGGAAATCATCGCCGCTCTCATAGGCGGTGATGGCGGCATAGGCGTGCCCCAGATGCAGCAATCCGGTTGGACTGGGCGCGAACCTTGTGACAATCATGGCGCGAACTTTAACGCATGAATCGCGGCATGGCACTTTCAGGACCAACACTGAGTGGCCCGACTTTGGCCCCCGCGCGCGGCCCCGCCACCCATTTGGTGGTGCTGGTGCATGGCTATGGCGCCGATGGCCGGGACCTGATCGGGCTGGCCGATCATTGGCGGGAGCTGCTTCCCACGGTGGCTTTTGCCGCGCCCAATGCGCCTTCGCGCATTCCGGGCGGTCCCGGCTATCAATGGTTTCCCATCTCCCGCATCGACCCGCATGAAATGCAGAAGGGAGTCGAAGTGGCCGCACCCCCCCTGGACGCCTATCTGGATGGCGAACTTGCGCGGCTGGGGCTTGGACCTGAGCGACTGGCCCTCGCGGGCTTTTCCCAAGGGACCATGTTGTCGCTGCATCTGGGCCTCAGGCGCGCGGTCAAGCCGGCCGCCATTGTCGGATTTTCCGGCCTGCTTCCGGCACCGCCACCCGCAAATGGCGTAATCCCGCCCATCCTGTTAACCCATGGCGACAGCGATACGGTGATTCCACCCCAGGCCATGTTCCTGGCCGCAATCCAATTGGGCGTGGCGGGAGCCGCGGTGCAATGGCATCTGGCGCCCGGCATGGGCCATGGCATCGATCCCGAAGGCCTGATGATCGCGGGACAGTTTTTGAGCCTGGCCTTCAAGGGCCTGTTGAAAAACTCCGGCGAGATACGCTCCGTCTACAAACCGTCATGACGAATCGGCTAGTGTCGTCGGTATCGAGGTTCGCAATGGGGTTGATATCGGGCCTCAAAGCGAACTTCGATACCGAAACGACACTAGAATCAATTAATTGCTAGTGTCCTTCGATTCCGAAATTCGCCCGGAGCCCGATATAGGGATTGAGCGAATTTCGGAATCGGGACACTAGGTTGTCAGGGACTTGAGCTATTCCGGGGTCAGGCCGTAGAATTCGCTCACGTCATTGGATTTGCGAAAAGGGGAACTGCCTTCACAAAGGTTTTTCCGTGCTAGCCGCCGCCGCCGCTATTCCGAGGGCCGTGTCCACCAGCCACTGCCCGGCGCTGGTCTTGAATGCCGATCATCGCCCCTTGAGTTACTATCCGCTCTCGCTCTGGTCCTGGCAGGACACGATCAAGGCCGTGTTCCTGGAGCGGGTTGTCATTCTTGAGGAATATGACCGGGTGGTGCGCTCGGCCAGGTTCGAGATGAGGCTGCCTTCGGTGGTGTCGCTCAAGACTTATATCAGGCCGGCCCGCCGCCCCGCCTTCACCCGGTTCAATGTCTTCCTGCGCGACGAATTTGAGTGCCAGTATTGCGGCGACCCCAAGGACCTGACCTTCGATCATGTCACTCCGCGCAGCAAGGGCGGCCGCACCACCTGGGAGAATGTCGTCACCGCCTGCAGCCCCTGCAACCTGCTCAAGGGCGGGCGGATGCCCAACCAGGCCAAGATGCATCCCCGCATCAGGCCGCACCAGCCCACGGTGATCGAATTGCGTGAGCATGGGCGCAAGTTTCCGCCGAACTATTTGCATGAAAGCTGGACGGATTATTTGTATTGGGACTCGGAGTTGGAACCATAGGGCGCGGTTCTTTTGCGTCCTGAGTTCGTCGCTCATGGGCTATGTGCCCACATCGCTCCTCGCTCCCGCTCAGGCCGCAAAACTCCTCGCGCCCTAATCCCCCTTTTGTCATTCCCGCGTAAGCGGGAATCCAACTTCAAAGACGCTGGCCAAAAGTTGGGTCCCGGGTCAGCGGCGCACCACTACGTGCTGCGCCGCGCCCGGGATGACACCTAAATCTTCTCAGACAGCTTTATCGCTATCCGGCAGCCGGTTTTGATGGCTTCGGTCAGCAGCCTGTACCCCGGTGCCTGTTCGGCGCCTTGGGCCAGTGCAGTGTCGCGATGGGCCGCTTCGTCGGCGCGGAAATCCTGGACGGTGGAGGTCAACGCCGGGTCCTGCTCCTTGAGCGCCGCGATCTGCGAGGCGTAATGCTCGTCGATCACTTCTTCCACCGCGGCGGTGCAGGCGAAGGCGGCTTTTTCTCCCAGCGCCGCGGTGGCCGCCCCCAAGGCAAAGCCCGCGACGCGCCATACCGGCTCCAGCGCGGTGGGACGCACCCGGCGTTCATTGACCAGCTGGTCAAAGACCTTGAGATGGCGCTGTTCCTGCTGGGCCATATGTTCGATGGTTTCGACACTGGCGGCGGCATCCTTGCGGCGCTTCAAGACCGCAAGCTGGCCTTGGTAAATGCGCACCGCGCCATATTCGCCGGCATGGTCAACCCGGATCATCGATTCGATATCCGGCTGCGATCCGGGCGATGCGGGCCTTTGTTTTCGCGTGAAGGGCTTACGCGGCATGGCTGCGCCTCAACAGGAAGAGTCCGGCCCCGGCGATGGAAAGCGAGATCAGCGCATTATAAGCCGCCAGCGACAGGCCGAACAGGCTCCAGGTCACGGCATTGCAGCTGATTTCCGGCGGCGGCGCGCCGGAGCCTAAGACATAGGCATGTGCCACCGTGCAGCCACTTGGTCCCGGCAATATCCCCATTTGCATGCCGGTTTGATAGGCACCGATCAGGCCCGACAGCGCAACCATCACAATTGTAAAGATCGCGAGCCCGCGCCGGTCTTTTTTCCAAAATGAAACAATCAACAGCCCCGTCACCGCTGCGGCGATGTGCGGCCAGCGTTGCCAGTGACACATTTCACAGGGCGCCAGATGTGCGAAATATTGAAAGCCCAGCGCGCCCACCAAAAGCGCCAATGCACCCGCGCCCATCAGCCTTGCAATCTGTTCATCACGAATCATGACTGGAAAAATTCTTTGGAGGACGCCCGTTCCGCGCTACAACTATCTCCGATCTGCGCTGTCCAGGCAAATTTCCGTGTCCTTGAAGTCTCTGCTGTTTAAAAAGTCGCCGTCTGCGTCCATCCGCCACGAATTCTTGAAGATCGATGGCCGCTTGCTGGAAGTGCGCGTCAAGCTCAATCCCCGCGCACGGCGTATGATCGTCAAGGTCAATCCCGCCACCGGTGAAATCAGCGTGACGGCGCCGTCCCGGCGCGGCTTGGCACATGCGCTGGATTTCGCGCGCGGCGAAAAGGACTGGATAGCCGGCCAGCTCGCCAAGGCGCCGGGGCCGGTGCTGATGACGCCCGGCGCGGTGATTCCCTTTCGCGGCAAGCCGCATGAAATCCGCGGTTCGCTGGCGCGCGGCCCGGCACCGGTCTGGTGCGAGGATGGCGTGATCTGGGTCCATGGGCATGCGGCCCATGCGTCCCGCCGGGTGCTGGACTTTCTCAAAAGCGAAGCGCGCAAGGCGTGCGAGATCCTGACGCTGAAGCATGCGGAAAAATTGGGCGTGAAGCCATCGCGCATCACGGTGCGCGATACCGCCAGCCGCTGGGGGTCCTGTTCCTCGGCGCGCGCCTTGTCCTTTTCCTGGCGGCTGGTCCTGGCGCCGGATTTCGTGCTGGATTATGTGGTGGCGCATGAAGTGGCGCATATCAAAGAGATGAACCACAGCCCGCGCTTCTGGGCGCATGTGAAAAACCTGGTTGCCGACAGGAATACCGCCCAGACCTGGCTCCGCGCGAATGGCCGCGAGTTACAGCGTTATACGGCCCGGGCGGGCTGAGTTCGCCGGCGCCTGACTCTCATTTTTTGAAATTGTCATGCCCGCGAAAGCGGGCATCCAACTTTGACCGGTCGCGAGTCTCGAAGTTGGATTCCCGCTTGCGCGGGAATGACAAGATTGGGTTGAGGGGGAGTCAGCCCTGCCTTAAGTTCCGCCAAAAATCTTATTCAGCAGCCTGTCCAAGGCGTCGGGTTCGGATTTCTTTTCCTCTGCCGGCGCGGCCTGATCCGGCGTATCCGCGTCGGATGCCTCCCCGGCCGAGGCCATCAGCGTGCTGCCGGCCAGCCCGCGCACCGGCAGGCCCTGTTCCGCGTCTGTCATGAAGGCGTGGAAAATATGCGCCGGCAAGGTTCCTCCGGTGGCCTTATGCATGGGCGCGTTGTTGTCATTGCCGATCCAAACGCCGCACACCAGGTCGGCGGTAAAGCCGACGAACCAGGCGTCACGGAAATCCTGGGTGGTGCCGGTCTTGCCGGCGGTGGGCCGCTCCTCCAGCCGCGCCGCCTTGCCGGTGCCGGTCGCCGTCACTTCCAGCATCAGGCGCGTCATCTGCTGATTGTCATTGGCGCTCATCACGGCGCCGATCGCGGGCGGCTTGCGCTGGTAAAGGACCTTGCCGCCACGCGTCTTGACCTTCAGCACCCCGAACGGGATCACGCCATTGCCGCCATTGGCGAAAGACGCATAGGCGCCGGTCAATTCCACCGGCGTCACGCCCGATGTGCCTAAGGCCAGGGATGCGACTTCCGCCAGCGGCGAGGCGATGCCCAGCCGGTGCGCCGTGCTTGCCACGGCCTTCGCACCCACGTCCTGGGTCAGTTGCGCCGATACCGAATTGGAGGACTCGGCAAAGGCCTGGATCAGCGGAATCTCGCCCTTGAAATGGCCTTCGAAATCCTCCGGTTTCCAGCCGTGTATATCCACCGGCCCGTCATTCACCATCTCGTCGGGTGAATGGCCATGTTCCAGCGCCGTGAGATAGACAAAGGGCTTGAAGGCGCTGCCGGGCTGGCGCAACGCCTCGGTGGCGCGGTTGAAGCCGGATCCGCCATAGCTCCTGCCGCCCACCATGGCGCGAATGGCGCCATCCGGCGTCATCGCGACCAGGGCCGCCTGGCCGGCATGGAATTGCGCGCCTTCCGCCGCCAAGCCGTGCGCCACGGCCTGTTCGGCCAGCGCCTGTGTTTGAAGGTCGAAGCTGGTTTCAACGATCACCGGCTGGTTGGTTTCCGCGACGATCTCCGAGAGATGCGCCATGATCCAATCGGCGAACCAGCCCGAGCCCGGCGTACCATTGGCACGGATGATGCGCGGCCGGGTCGCTTCCGCCAGCGCGCGGGTATTCTCGTCGATGAAGCCGGCGCTTTGCATGGCGCGCAACACCAGTTGCGCTCGCGCCAGGCCCGCATCGGTATCCGACAGCGGATTGTAACGCGCCGGCGCCTTGACGCTGCCTGCGATGACGGCGGCTTCGGTCAGGCCCAGCTCGCTGGCATGCTTGCCGAAGAATTTCTCCGCCGCCGCTTCGATGCCGTAGACGCCGGAGCCGAAATAGACGCGATTTAGATACAAAGTGAGAATCTGGTTCTTGCTGTAGCGCCGCTCCAGATACAGTGCCAGCATGGCTTCCTGCATCTTGCGATCGAAGGTGCGGCTGGGACTCAAGAACAGGTTCTTGGCCAGCTGCTGGGTGATGGTCGAGCCGCCCTGCACCACATGGCCGCTCATCATGTTCTGAAAGGCCGCGCGCGCCAGGCCGATGGGATCGATGCCAAGGTGCGAACGGAAGCGGCGGTCCTCGATGGCGATGAAGGCATTGGGCACATAGTCCGGCAGGTCCTCGACCTTGACCATCTGGCCTTGGGTGAGCCCGCGTCGCGCAATCAACCGGCCGCGATCATCCAGTATGGTGACATCCTGCGAGCGGCCATTGACCATCAGGTTTCCGACATCGGGCAGGCTGGACAGGAAATGGGAAAAGAAAACCGCCGCGAAGATCACGCCCCAGCCGCCCAGCATCAGCAGCACATAAGGCCAGGTGGCGCGGGCCTTGCGCTTGGGCGAGGGCGGCGTAGCCGATGCGCGGCCCGCGCCGTAAGGCGTCGGCCGGCGTGGAATACGGACGGCTTTGGCAGGCTTTTTTGCCATGCCGCAGTTCTAGGACGGTGTGGTTAACGCGGGCTAAACAAGTTCTTAATGAGGCGGGTCAGGCGTTAATGATTGGCCTCTAGGCGCAGAGGCGGTATCCGCCGCCCTCGGTCAGCAATATCTGCGCCTTGGCCGGGTCCTGCTCGATCTTCTTGCGAAGCCGGTAGATATGGGTTTCCAGCGTATGGGTGGCCACCGCGGGGCTGTAACCCCACACTTCATGCAAGAGAATGTCGCGCGGCACGGTGCCGGCGCTGGCATGCAGGAACTTGAGAATGTTGGTCTCTTTTTCGGTCAGCCGTACCTTGCGGCCGTCCGCCTGCAAAAGCTTGGCGGAGGGATGAAAGGTGTAAGGGCCGATGCGCACCGCCGAATCATCGCCCGGCGCATGGTGATTGTTGAGCGCGTGCAGCCGCGCCAGCAATGCGGAAAAGCGGAATGGCCGCGTCAGGAACTCAAAGGCGGACGTGGCTTCGCCCTCGATCAGGAGCAGGATGGGACAGGACAGGCCTTGATCGCGCAGCGCGACGGCCAGCTGTTCCCCATCCTCAAGACCGACAATGGCAAAGCCCAGCTGTTCGCGTGAGCACGCCTGCGCGCCATCCCCGTCCCTGGCGGCCGTCACCTCATAGCCTTCGCGCTCGAGCTGCTCCGCCAGGCTGGCGCACAGCACGTCATCACTTTCAACCAAGAGAATTCGCGTCGGCATGATCGCTGGGTGATTTGGGGTCGGACTTTGAGACTAGCGCGTCAGGCTGCCGGGCGGCAAATCTTGCCGGTTGGCTTGTTGAGGCCAAGGCCTGCAACAAGGATGAAATTCCAGCAATAGCGCGGAAAATCCCCCGCATCGATCTGGCGCAAGCCTTGCTTCATGCGGGGCATGAGCGTCTACAGCGCCGAATATCATGCCATGATGATGTCTCCGGGCCCCGCCGGCGCGCGGCCTGCCTCACTTTTGGCGCAATCTGCCGACGCATCATCGCCGGCGGCGACGGATAGCAAGCCTGAACAGACGCACGAAGGCTTCTTTCATCACCTTTGGAATGTGGTCAATCCGCTGCAGCATATCCCTGTCATCGGCACCATCTATCGCGCCATCACCGGCGAGCATCTCGATGCGGTGGAGAAGATTGCCGGCGACACGCTGTATGGCGGCTTGTGGGGCGCGGTCTCGTCGGTTGCCGATGTGGCATTCGAGGGATTGACCGGAAAGAATTTCGAAGATACCGCGCTGGCGCTATTCAAGAGCGACCCTGCAAGCAGGGTCGCCAGCAACAAGGTGGTTGCCCCCACCATCACCGCCGATACCTCCGCGATCCCCAATGTCGAGCTGCCTGCTTTGCCGGATATGACTTCGGTCTCGACCAATGCGGCGGGCGGCGCCGATGTGGTGGCGCTGACCAGCGCAGCGTTGTCAAATTCTTTGGCTGCCAAAGGCGTGGACAGCGACACGGCAACCCGCGCACTTTACGCCTATCGCCGCTCGATGGGCATTTCGGCTGCCCCACCGGTTCTTGCCAGTGCGGTGGGTCAGAAGTCCCTTTAGAG
>DATBCP010000423.1:0-5976 GCA_036270435.1 Rhizomicrobium sp.
CGCCAGCCGGTGCTCCACAAGGGCGCCGAATCCTTCCTGCAGCCGCACCACGGTCTCGGCGGGACTGCCCAATTCCTCGCCGGCGAGAATTGCATCCCGCAGCTGCTCGACCGCGCGCACCGGATGGTGCCGGGCCGTGACCAGATGCTTGCCATCGAACCAGAAAACCAGCCGCCCGGCGCCCAGGGATTGATCGGCAAAATCGCGTTCGATCTCGGGCAAAATCCCGAAGGCGCCGTTGGGCGTGAGATGAACCTGAATGCGATCTTCCGGCGACAGCATCAAACCCAGCGCCTCTGGCGCCATTTCGGGAAAATGCTCCAGGAAGCGGCGGGCGCGATGGTCGGCCAAGGCCAGATGCAGCCATATCCAATCGTGGCGGTCGTCGGCATGCTCCGCCAGGGTCTCGTCATTGACCAGGTGGCCGCGTCCGCCGTGAAACAGAAAACCGAACATCAGTCCGGCACAGCGTTCCAATGGCCAGTCACGGGCGGGATTCATTGCCCCGATATGGACGGAGTCTGACATATCTGAAACCTAACTGACGTTCCGGCCTGATCATAGCCGGATCAGATGAAGCTTAGTTGGGCAAGGCCGGCAGCGGTTCCAGCCCCGCCGGATCCTGATGGATAATCACCTCCGCGCCGGGATAGGCCTCCAGCAACGCCTTCTCCACCGCATCGCTGACGGCATGGGCGTCAACCAGCCGCATCTGGGGATCGAGCGCCAGATGCAGCTGGATGAAAGTGGAAAGCCCCGCCATGCGGGTCTTGAGATCGTGCACATTCTTGACCGCCGCATGGCTGAGTGCGATGCGGCAGATGCGGGCGCGTTCCTCATCCGGCAGTTCACGGTCCATCAGCTGGTTGAAGCTGGTGCGTCCTACGCCGATGGCGGTGAAAAGCATGATGCCGGCGACCGCGATGGCGATCAGCGGGTCGGCCAGGGTCCAGCCCAGCCTGCTGGACAGGACCAGCGCCACCACCACGCCGATATTGGTGGCCAGGTCGCCCAGATAATGCGTCTGGTCGGCTTCCACGGCCAGCGAGCCGGTCTTGGCCACCACCCGTCGCTCATACAGGATCAGCCCGATGGCGCAGGTGATGGCGATGCACATCACGATCAGCGCCTCCAGGCTGTTGTCGATAGGTTCGGGGGCAAGGATACGGTTGACCGCCTGGATCACCAGAAACAAGGCCGAGGCCGAAATGAAGGCGCTCTGCGCCAATCCCGCCAGCGGTTCGGCCTTGCCATTGCCGAAGCGGTGCTCGGCATCCGCCGGCGTCAACGACTGGCGGATGGCCACCAGGTTCAGCCAGGCGGTGAAAAGATCGAGCGCGGAATCCGCCAGCGACGCCAGCATCGCCACCGAATGAGAAGCGAAATAGGCAAAGGTCTTGATCGCCACCAGGAACAGCGACACCGAGACAGAAGCGATGGCGGCGCTGCGCATGAGCTGACCTGCCTGCTGCAGCCGGTCTCCCTCTGGTGACGTTGCCTGGCTCACGGAAACAACCGTTCGGTGCGCCAGGATGCGGAAACATCCTCGCGAAAATAGACCAGGCGGTCATGCAGGCGGAAAGGACGGTCGCGCCAGAATTCGATCCGCAAAGGCGTGAGACGCCATCCCGTCCAATAAGGCGGGCGCGGCACCTTGCCCAGCGCATATTTGATGCCGTATTCGGCCAGTCTTTTCTCGAACACGAAGCGGCCTTCCATGGCGCGCGACTGGGGCGAGGCCCAGGCGCCGATCTGACTGTCCTTGGGCCTGGTGGCGAAATAGGCATCGGCTTCCGCATCCGAGACGCGCGCAACGCGGCCTTGCGCCCGGACCACCTTCCTCAGCGTCTTCCAGTGGAAATTGATCGCGGCGTGGGGATTGGCGGCCAGTTCGGCGCCCTTGGCGCTTTCGGCATTGGAATAGAACACAAAGCCGCTGGCATCGGCGCCCTTGAGCAACACCATGCGGACATTGGGCACGCCATGGGGGCCGGCGGTGGCCAGCGCCATGGCGTTGGGATCGCTGGGCTCGGTGCCTTCGGCCTCCTTCAACCACGCCTGGAACAGCGCGAAGGGATCGGGACCCGCGGCAATGCCGCCGTCATCCAGGGGTCCGCCTGTCTCCATCGTCATGCGCGCCGTCCTAGCAGTTTCGCCTTCGGCAGGGTAGCCTTGGGTGCCTATGCCCCAAATGCACAAGATTTTTCCGCACTTTACGGCCGCCGCTGTCCTGATCCTGTGTGCCTGGTTCGCGGGTGCGATGCCGGCGCAAGCCCGCAGCTCGGCGGAAATCGCCGCGGCGTTTGATGCCGGCGTCGCCGCCTATGACGCGGGCGACTATCAGAAGGCCTTCAAGATCTGGTGGGACTTGCGTTACGAGGACATCGCGGCCATGCGCAACTTGGGCATGATGCTGCGCAAGGGCCAGGGGACGCCAAAGGACCCCAAACAGGCCGAAGAACTCTATCTGCGTGCCGCGGAGGCCGGCCTTCCCACCGCCCAGGCCGATCTGGCCGACATGTATCTCAAGGGAGAGCTGGGCGCGCCCGATCTGGCGCGCGCCTTGCCACTGTTGGAAGCCGCCGCAGCCGCCAATCATCCCGTCGCGCAATTTCAGCTGGGCCAATTCTATGAGACCGGCGCGCCGCCCTTGGTGCCCAAGGATATGGAAACAGCCCGCCAACTGTATGCTGCAGCAGCCAAGCACGGCATGCCGGAAGCCGCTGCCCGCTCTGCTTATTTGGGGCCACCCGCGGTCGAGCGGGCGCTGACGGCAAGCACTCCGGCCGCAAGCACACCGGCTGCAAGCGCATCAGCCGCGGGCGTGCCGGCGCCCACCCCAACGTCACCCGCCGTGCCCTCGGCTCCGGACCTTCGGACCAAGCCCTTGAATTGATGATATAAAGGCCCATCTACGGCCCAATCCGCCTTTGCCAATCCCTTTGAAAGACCGGCATGAAAGACCCTTATGAAGTCCTCGGCGTCCCCAAAACGGCGAGCGAGGCCGACATCAAGAAAGCGTTCCGGACGCTGGCCAAGAAACATCATCCCGACAAACATGCGGGCGACGCGGCGGCGCAAAAACGCTTTCAGGAAATTTCCGGCGCCTATGACATATTGGGCGACAAGGAAAAGCGGGCCCAGTATGACGCCGGCGCCATAGGCGCCGACGGCAATCCGCGTGGTTTCGATCCACGACAAGGACAGGGGGCCGGTGGTTTCCACCAGGGTCATCCTTTTGGATCCGGCTTTGGTGGTTTTGGCGGGGCGGGCGGCGCCGGCGCGCGCGAATTTCATTTCAGTTTTGACGACGCGCCCGGCGGTGGGGCGGGCTTCCAGGATATCTTCGCCGACTTGATGGGCGGCGGACGCCGCGGCGCCAAAAGCGCGCGCGCCGCCAAGGGCGAGGATTTTTCCGCCGCCGTCACCGTCAGCTTTGACGAAGCCGCGACCGGCGGTACCAGGCGCGTGGTGCTTCAGAATGGCGAACAGATCGACGTCAAAATTCCGGTGGGCGTGAAAGACGGCCAAGTGGTGCGGGTCAAGGGCCGTGGCGGCGCTGGGCGCGGCGGCGGTCCCAATGGTGACATCCTGCTCAGTGTATCGGTGGCGCCGCATCCCTATTTGACGCGCGACGGCAATGACATCCGCATGGACCTGCCGGTGACGCTGCAGGAGGCCGTGCTGGGCGGTAAAGTGCCGGTGCCGACATTGACGGGGACGGTGTCTCTCACCGTGCCGGCCAATTCCAATACCGGCACGGTGCTGCGGCTGAAGGGCAAGGGCATTGCCGCGCATGGCAGCGAAGCGGCCGGCGACCTCTATGTCCGATTGGTCATTTCCCTTCCCGACCAGCCTGACGAGTCCCTGCGCAACTTTGCACAAGGATGGGCAGCCCAGTATGATCCCCGCACAAAGATGCGGTAAGCCTTTGGTATTATTCTAACTTTTGACAGCAGAAATTCCTTTTGGCGGCTGGCCCATTCAGGGTAAATGACTGGAGTTCAGCCTTAGAAAAACAGGACATACAGCATGCCAGTTTCCGGCCTCATGAAAGGCAAACGCGGCCTCGTCATGGGTGTGGCCAATCAGCATTCCATCGCCTGGGGAATCGCCCAGGCGTTGCATGAGGCAGGCGCCGAGCTGGCCTTTTCCTATCAAGGCGATCTGTTCAAGAAGCGCGTCGTGCCGCTGGTCGAGCCTTTGAAGCCGGCAGCCCTGATCGATTGCGACGTCACCAGCCAGGGGTCCATTGATACCGCCTTTGCCGAACTCGGGGGATTGTGGGGCAGCCTGGATTTTGTCGTGCATGCCATCGCCTTCTCCGACAAGGACCAGCTCAAGGGCCGTTATGTCGACACCACGGCGGAGAATTTCCGCATGACCATGGACGTCAGCTGCTATTCCTTCACCGCCGTGGCGCAGCGTGCGGAAAAGATGATGCCGGCCGGCGGCAGCCTGGTGACGCTCACCTACCTGGGTGCCGAGCGCAACATGCCGCATTACAATGTGATGGGCGTGGCCAAGGCAGCGCTGGAAGCAAGCGTGCGCTACATGGCGGAGGATCTGGGCAAAAAGCAGATTCGGGTGAACTCGATATCCGCAGGCCCGATCAAGACACTCGCATTCGCCGGCATCGCCGACAGCCGCTATATCCTGAAATGGAACGAGTATAATTCACCCTTGCGCCGCACCGTGACCCAGGCCGAAGTCGGCAATGCCGCGCTGTTCCTGCTTTCGGATCTGGGCAGCGCGGTTACGGGCGAAAACCTGCATGTCGATGCGGGCTATCATGTCGTGGGCATGAAGGCCGAGGACGCGCCCGACATCGCGGTGGTGCAGAAGTCGGATGCGTCTTGAGATCGCCTCTCCGGCTTGCGGGGGGACTGACGCTCTATTTCGCGCGGCACGGCCAGACCGAGGCCAATCTCGCCACGCGATTCTCCGGGAAGAAAGACACACCGCTCACGCCCTTGGGCCGCGAACAGGCGCATGAGATCGGCCTGGTGCTGAAACGCGAACTGGGGATCAAGCCTTCGATTTCCTGCGTCGCCTCTCCGCTCCAGCGCGCGCGTACCACCATGGAAATCGCGCGCGGCGTGCTGGAGCTTCCGCGCGAGGGATACACCACCGATCCGCGCATCCAGGAGATCGATCTCGGCCGCTGGGACCAGTTGACGGAGGCCGAGGCGCGCGCCCTGGATCCCGCCTATTACGACCGCCGCGCCCAGGACAAATGGGATGTTCCCGCGCTGGAGGGCGAAAATTATAAGAACGTCGCCGCGCGGCTGACCGCCTGGATCGGCGATCTCAAGGCCGACACCTTCGCCGTAAGCCATGGCGCCGCCACCCGCATCCTCCGCGGACTGTTTTTGGGGCTGGACGCGGCCCGCATGTCCGCCCTCAACGAGCCTCAAGGCGTAGTGTTCCGGATCCGAGGATCCCAGGTCACGCAACTGGCGTCCGCAGGCGGCGCGGTTTCCAATCCGGGTTCCATGGGGTAAACAGCCAGGAGCGACCGGGAACACGAGCAAAGCGAGTGCCCCCCGGCGCGACCAACCAAAGACCGCCTATGTCCCACAACACCTTCGGCCACCTCTTCCGCGTCACCACCTTTGGCGAGAGCCACGGGCCGGCGATCGGCTGCGTGGTGGATGGGTGCCCGCCAGGCATTGCGCTGACCGAGGCCGATATTCAGCCCTATCTCGACAAGCGCCGGCCGGGCCAATCGCGCTTCACCACGCAGCGGCAGGAGCCCGACCGGGTCAGAATCCTGTCCGGCGTATTCGCCGACGAGCTCACCGGAACGCAAGTGACGACCGGCACCCCGATCGGGCTCGTGATCGAGAATGTCGATCAGCGCTCGAAGGACTATTCCGACATCAAGGACAAGTACCGGCCCGGCCACGCCGACTACACCTATGACGTGAAGTACGGCCTGCGCGACTATCGCGGCGGCGGGCGCCAGTCGGCGCG
>DATBCP010000424.1:0-5999 GCA_036270435.1 Rhizomicrobium sp.
GCACCACATGCACGCCGGCAAATTCCGGGCGCTTGAGGATGCCGTCGATGATCACGCCCTGCATGGTGCCGGCCTTGGGGTCGTTGACCTCCACCGCCTGCGCCGATTTCAACACCGCGGCCAGTTTCTCGACCGTGGAAATGTCCGGCTTTGGCGCGCCTTTCTTCACCGCCAGGCCAAGCTCGTCGCGGCCCAGCGGCGTATAGCTGCTGGTCACGACGCCGCCATCCAGCGCCAAGGTGTTCATCAGGTCTGAGGGCAGGGCGACGACATCAGCGGCCGGCACTGCTGTCTTCATCTGGGGGATGGCGACGTTCATTCCCACTTCGGTGACGATGACATTCACGCCGGAGTGTTTGGTGAAATCCGCCGCGAGTTCCTTGAGCGCGGAATTGTAGACAAAGCCGGGCGCCAGGACCCTGATGTCTGCTGCCTGGGCGGTCGTGGCGGTGAGCGCGAGCAAAGCGGCGGACGGAAACAGTCGCATGGCCAAATCCTCTTATTTGTAGAGCAAAACGGATTGCCAGAATTCGCAGTGATGCGCGGCGGCGAACTGGGCGTTGGTCTGCACCGTTTTCCAGCTGTCGTCCTGCAGGAAATAGGCTGGTGTGGCCTCGTCGGACTTCCAGCGTGGCCAGGGTGCGTCGCCCTTAGTATTGGGATTGCCGGTCCGGGCAAAATTCGCCCAGGCATCCACCAGCCGGTCCGACAGTTTCGCTTGCGCCGGCGTCAGGGTGATCGGCACGCCTTCCGGCCCGCCATGATAGCCAGTGAAGAGATAGGGAATGTCGGCGGTGTGATAGGCCAGCGGTTGATAACCGGGCATCTTGGGGAAATAGCTCTGCGCCGTACGGTCGTTGAACACATACATATAGACCGGCACATGTGGCTCAAGTGCTGCGACGGCATATTGCCCGCGGCACGCCTGCGCGTCGCTATGGGCGCCATCCCAGGCCATCTGTGCGCCGGCCTTGGTCACCGGAAAACGCGCCAGCACCTTATCGATCGTATCTTTGGGATAGGCGGGTGGGCCGCCGCCCGGGCCGGCATTGCCGCCATAGGTGCGCTGCAGATAGGCGCGGTAGTCGGCTTCGGTCAGGGTGGTACTGCCGGACTTGAAATACTGGGTGATGCCGTTGGTGAAATTGCCTTCGTCTCGGGTGGTGCCCATCATCATCGGCACCTGGTTGAACTGGCCGCTGCGGAAGGCATCGATCAACTGGCGGGGAATGACCGTGCCGTCCAGCAGCGGGCCGCCGACGAGGGGGCTTGTTGCGCTGGCGGTGCCGGCCAAAGCCGCGACTTTGGCGGCGGGCAGGCCGCGCAGGCATTTGGCCGTCTCTTTTTCATCTTTGCATCCCGCCGCCGCGGCGAATTTCTTGCCCTTGTCTTCGGCAGTTTGCTTGGTGGCGAAAGGCGTGTAGCCGCCGCTCTGGAAGATGGCGCGATGGATCAGGCCTTTGGAGGTCGGCGACACGACAATGGCGGTGGAGGCGCCCGCGCCCGCCGACTGGCCGCCCACTGTCACATTGTTCGGATCGCCGCCGAACGCGGCGGCGTTGCGCTTCGCCCATTGCAGCACGGCCTGCATGTCCATGATGCCGTAATTGCCGAAGGCATGGCCTTCGGCATCAATGGCGGGATGTGCCATGAAGCCGAACAGGTTTAGGCGATAGTTGAAGGTGACAACCACCAGTCCGCCGCGCGTCACCAGCTTGGCGGCGTCGTAATCGTTGGAGGCGCCGTCGTAATAGCCGCCGCCATGAATCCATACCAGCACTGGGCGCTTGGCCTTGGGATCAGCGGTGAAGACATTCAGGTAAAGGCAATCTTCATTGCTGTTGGGCGGACCGGCAAAGGGACCGAGCGTAGTGACTTGGGCACAGGTGGGACCGAACTTCGTCGCTTGTCGCGGCGAGGACCATTTGGCTACCGGCTGCGGCGGCATCCAGCGCAGATTGCCTACTGGCGGCTTGGCGTAGGGAATGCCCAGAAATTGCGTGACGCCATTCTTGGTGATGCCCTCGACCGGTCCTTCAGCCGTCGCCACTGGCGCCGCGACCGCGCCCACTGTCGCGGCAAGCAGGAATGCCAGCACCAACCGGATCATTGTTTCTTGCTCTGGATGTAAGTGACCACCTGCCAGATTTCGTCCGCCGTCATCTTGTCCTTCCAGGCCGGCATGCCGCGCGGCGTGCCTTCAGCGATGGTGTGATAGATCTCGCCCGGCTTGCCGCCATAAAGCCAGCTGGCGTCGGTGAGGTCCGGCCCCATGCCGCCGGTCAGGTCATAAGCATGACAGCCCGCACAGTTCATCTTGCCGAACAAGGCATGACCAGATTCCGCCGCATCGGCCTTGCCCTCGAACGGATTGGCCGTATCTGCGCTCACCTGTGCGAAGGCCGGCGTTGCCAACAGCGTCAACAGGAACACCAGTTTCTTCATCAGTTATGCGCCGCCGCGGGAGGCACCGAGACCGGCGCCGCCGCTTCCGCATGGGAAACAAGCTGGGTGGCGCCGTTGCCGGGGCCTGCGCCATCCACCGAAAAGACATAGAGCGTGTTGCCGCCGGGCATGAAGCCTTTCTCCCGCCGCAATACACCCGCGCCGCCGCCCACACCGGCATAGACCGCCACATATTGCCGCTTGTCCGGGCCGATGAAGGTCATCGGCGCAGCGGTGATGCCTGAGCCGAGTTTCTGCGACCACAGCACCTTGCCGCTGCGTGCATCCACGGCGCGGAACCAGCCGTCCATGGTGCCGTAGAACACCAAGTCCGAGCCGGTGACCACAGCGCCGCTCCACACATACAGATTCTCCTTGACGCTCCAGACCCGCTTGCCCTGGACCGGATCCCAGGCAATGAACTCGCCCCAATTGCCGCCGGGCCCGGCATGACGAACCATTTCCATGCCGTCATAGGGGCTGCCGGGAATGTATTGGACGATATGATTGGTCAGATCCATGCAGCTGTTGAACACGCCGGCATAAAGCAGCCCTGTGCGCGGGCTGAAGGCCGAAGGATTCCAGTTTTTCACCCCAATATCCGGCGGGCAGATATTCTCCACCTTCTTTTCCACGATCGGGTGCGCGGCATCATTGACGATCGGCATGCCGGTGGTGAGGTCGATCTTCTCGGCCCAGTTCTGTAGGCCAAACGGCTCGGCGACCAGCACCTCACCGGTGGCGCGGTCGATGGTGTAGGCAAAGCCATTGCGATTGAAATGCACCATCACCTTGCGGCGCGCGCCCTTCCAGGGGATGTCGAGCAGGACATTTTCGTTGACCCCGTCATAATCCCATTCGTCATGCGGGGTGAATTGATAGGCCCATTTCGCCTGACCGGTATCGGCGTCGCGCGCGAACACCGCCGAGCTCCATAGATTCAGGCCCGGACGCTGTGAGGGTGTGCGCGGCCCGGGATTGGAGGTGCCGTAATAAACTTCGTTCAAGTCCGGATCGTAGGACACCCAACCCCAAGGCGCGCTGGCGCCTTGCTTCCACATTTCGCCCGGCCAAGTGGAGATACCCAGGTCCTTGCCGTTCATCCAGGGATAGAAGGGTTTGAACTCCGGGCCGATCAGCGCGCCATCGTCGGGCCCGTTGGTGAAGGCCTTCCAGATGGTATGTCCGTCCTTCACATCCAGCGCCTGGAACCAGCCATTGGTGCCCAATTCGCCGCCACTCGAGCCGATATAGACCTTGTCGCCGACCACAAAGGCCGCCTGGGTCAAGGTAGGACCCTTGCTGACGTCATCCAGCAACACACGCCATACTTCCTTGCCGGTCTGGGCGTCCACCGCCACGGTGTGATCGTCCAGCAGGTTGTAGATCAGCTTGCCGTCGGCATAGGCCCAGCCACGCAGCACCTTGTCGCAACAGGCTTCACCGATGGCGCGCGGATCGGGATTGGGTTGGAACACCCATTTGATCGGCGCGCCCGCCTTGGACAGGTCCAGCGCATAAGCGATGTTGGGGTAGGGCGTGACCACGTACATGGTGTCGCCCACAACCAGCGGTGCGCCTTCATGGCCGTACATCTGCCCGTCACTGAAGGTCCAGGCGATGCGCAGCCGCGCGACATTGGCCTTGTTGATCTGGCTCAAGGGACTGTAGCGGGTGTTGGCATAGTCGCGCGCCTGTCGGGTCAATTGCCCGGCCGGATCATTGGGGGCCAGGTTGGCGGTGGCGCCGGTGACATTGCCCGTGGCGGATTTTCCTGTTCCTTTGTCCGCCGGCGTGTTGGCGCTCAGGGCCGGGAAGGCCGCACCACACAGCAGTATTATCGCCAACAAGGATTTGCGCATTTTTCCCCCCGCAACTTTTTAAATGGTCGCTCCGGCTCTCGCCGACGCTCCTTTGAATGGTCGCTCCGGCTCTCGCCGACGCTCCTCCCGCTTTCCTCAAAGCCTAGGTCGAGCCAAAGAACCGTGCAAGGACACGCAATTTGGCCTACAACCTCTCGGAACGATCGCCGGGAAATGAAACGTTTCGGATTTTATTTTGCTGCACTGCATCAAGCTTAGCTGACAGGGAGTTTTTAATGACAAACCGCCGCCAATTTCTCGCCGGTGCCACCGCCGCCTTTGCCGCGCCGCCCTTCGCTTCGGGGCCGGTATTCGCGCAGCGTCATCTCTTGCTGGGGCTGCAGCTCTATACGGTGCGCAACGATCTGGCCAAGGACTATGAAGGCACGCTGAAGCAGGTCAAGGCGGCCGGTGTCCGCAAGTTGCAGGCGAACCTGACCATGTCCGGCAAGACATCGCAGGAACAACGCAAGCTTTATGACTCCATGGGCTTCATCTGGGACAGCGTGCATGCTGGCGGCGATGGCCTGCGCAACACGCCGCAGGCCACCATCGACGAAGCCAAGACGGTGGGGATCAAGAACATCACCTGCTCTTTCCCGCTTTATCCGGCCGACCGTGCCACCATCATGAAGGGTCCGGCGGTCGATGATTGGAAGAAAAATGCCGATGCCTTCAACAAGATCGGGGATTTGTGCAAGAAATCAGGGCTTACACTTGCCTACCACAATCACAATCTGGAATTCCGCAAGATCGGCGATGTGGTGCCCTATGACCTCTTGCTCAAGGAAACCGATCCGGCGCTGGTGAGCATGGAAATGGATATCGGCTGGGTGATCGCCGGTGGCGCCGATCCGGTCGCTTACCTGACCAAATATCCCAGCCGTTACAGCTCGGTTCACATCAAGGATCTCAAGAATGAGGGCATCCCCAACACCAATATGAAGATGGTCAGTGCCATTATCGGCCAAGGCATCGTGGATTGGAGCAAAGTGCTTCCCGCGGTGAAAAAGAGCGGCGTGCAGAGTGCCTATCTGGAGATCGAGGAACCCTATGTTCCCTCGCCCATCGGCATGGTCCAAGCGAGCGCGGTGTATCTGAAGGGGAAGCTGTAACCCTCTCTCACCATGGCCGGGCCCCGAACCGCGCGAAGCGCGGTCGGAGGGTAAACTTCACAACCCGGCCATCCAACTTCCATGGTGGGCCCCCGAGCCTGCCATCCAGTCCTTCTAAATGCCGCGCTGGCGCGTCGATGGATGGGCGGCTCACATACTCGCTAGCGCTCGCATAGGGCAAACTTTTCTAATTCGCTGACGCTCACAAGAAAAACTAAGCCAGGCCGCCCATGGTGAGTATGACTACGTCTTCACCGCGTATAACGCATGATGCGTCAAAATGAACAACGTCCGTCCATCCGCGCCGCCGAACAGGATCTGGATGGGCCGTTCCGGCACATCGATCTGGCCCAATTGTTTTCCATCGGCCGCATAGACCAGCACCTGGCCATTGGCGATATAGACATTGCCATTGGCTGCCACCGCCAGGCTTTCTCCGCCGCGGTCGGCGAACAGCCTCAAGTCCGTCACGGTGCCGTTGGCATTGACCAAACCGCTATAGATGCGCCCCTCGGACTCATTGCTGGCATAGGTCCGGCTGCCGGGCTTGGCCGTGACAAAGCCGTATGTGTCCAGA
>DATBCP010000425.1:0-15541 GCA_036270435.1 Rhizomicrobium sp.
GGTGGCGGAACCGCGCTTATCGGCCACCTCGCCGCGCACAATGTGATGCAAGACGACATGATTGCGGCGGGTCTCGCCCGTCCGGCCGAAGACCACCGTCCGATGCGGGATTTCTTCTTCAACCGGGTGATGTTTCCCATCGGCGATGGGCGTGGCCGGATCATCGCTTTTGGCGCCCGCGCGCTGGAAGCCGATGCCAAGCCCAAATACATCAATACCGGCGAAACCCCGCTCTTTTCCAAAGGCGCGCAGCTCTACAACTTTGCCACGGCGCGGTCCGCCGCCATCAAGGCCGGCACCATCCTGGTGGCCGAAGGCTATATGGATGTGATCGCGCTGGTGCGCGCCGGTTTTGCCCATAGCGTGGCGCCGCTGGGCACGGCGCTCACCGAAGACCAGTTGCAGCTATTGTGGCGTACCGCACCTGAGCCGATCCTGGCGTTCGACGGCGATGCGGCGGGACTGAAGGCGGCGCATCGCGCCGCGCATCTGGCGCTGCCCCATCTTAAGCCCGATCATTCGCTGCGTTTTGCCTTCCTGCCGACGGGAGAGGATCCCGACAGCTACATTGCCGGCAATGGCGCGGGCGCCATGTCGCTGTTGCTGGAAGCAGCGCTTCCCTTGTCGCAGCTATTGTGGCGCGCCGAAACCGAGGGCAAGGATTTTTCCACCCCCGAACGCCGCGCCGGCCTGGAGCACAGTCTCAAGGAAATCGTCGACCGGATCAGCGATGCCAAGATTGCCGACTATTACCGCCGCGGCTTCGACCAGCTGGTGTTCGACAGCTTCAAGCGGCGATCGCCCCAGCCAAGGGGCGATCGCGACGGGGCTCGCTACCCGGTCCGCTCTCCTGTGGCCGGTAACCTGAGCGGAAAGTTCCGGGGGGAGTTCCGTCCCCGGCCCCAACCGGGGACGCCGGAGGCGGTTTCCCCCACCGTTCAGGCTTCTGCCCTGGTCCGATCCGGGGCAACAGGAGCTCGGCATGCCAAGGAAATGGAGCTTGGACGACTTCTGGTTGAGTCTCCTGATATAGTACTCGTAGAAGCTGAATCGTTGGCGGAACTGGATCTCAAAGACCCTTCGCTTGACAGGCTGCGCCACGAGCTTTTAAACCTCGCGGCCTCCGGCTCCAGCCTTGAAAAAGCTGGGGTCCAAATCCATTTCACGCGTAAGGGAATCGCCGATTTGCTGGTGCGTTTTGCCGGCCTCCCGGTTGAGGATCCCCCTGCCAGCTTCCAGCGCGCGTTAAAGGATTTGCGTGAGCTGAGCGGGCATCAGTCGGATGCACGGCGCCTGCTGGAGCGCCGCAAAGAGCGTTTCCAGCGGCCCGGCGACGGGCGCGCGTAAAAGTTAGGTAGAACCATCAGTGACCAAAGCGTCCCACTCCAAGAAACCGGCCAAGCCCATCAAAAAGCCGGCCGCCAAGGCCGCCGCTTCCAAAAGTGCGCCGGCCAAGAAAGCGCCGGCCAAAAAGGTTGCCGCCAAGCCGGTGAAACACGCCAAGCCGGTGGCGAAGGCGCACGGGAAAGCCGATGCCCATAAGGCGGATGCCCATAAGAAAGGCGCCAAGGTCGAAAAGCTGACCAAGGCGCAACTCGCTGCCCAAGCAGCAGCGAAGGCCAAGGAAGAAAAGCTCAAAGCCAAAGCCGCCGCCGCCAAGGCCGATCCCAAAAAGGTGGAAGGCCCCGTCGTGCCGCCGCCCAAGCCTGGAGCCAAGATCGCGCCCAAGAAGCCGGGCGAACCCGAGACCCCCGGCGATGCGGATTCGCCCTTGCTGGACATGTCGGATGTTGGCGTCCGCAAGATGATCGCCAAGGCCAAGGCCCGTGGCTATGTCACCTATGACGAACTGAACAAGGTGCTGCCTTCGGACAAGACCTCGTCCGAGCAGATCGAAGACACGATGGCGCTGCTCAATGAGATGGGCATCAATGTCATCGAAAGCGAAGAGGCCGAGGAAGGCGAGGAAAACGCGCTGGTCGCCGAAACGACCGGCAAGGCGCTCGCCGTCACGCCCAAATCCGGCGAACAATATGACCGCACCGATGACCCTGTGCGCATGTATCTGCGCGAGATGGGCTCGGTCGAGCTTCTGTCACGCGAAGGCGAAATCGCCATCGCCAAGCGTATCGAGGCCGGCCGCGAGCTGATGATCGGCGCCTTGTGCGAAAGCCCGCTGACCTTCGAAGCGCTCACCGTGTGGCGCGACGAGCTCAATGAAGGCAAGGTCCTGCTGCGCGACATCATCGATCTGGAAGCCATGTATGGCGCCGGTCCCGATGGCCAGCCCGCCAATGTGCCGCCGCCGGTGGGTCCCGATGGCAAGCCGCTGAATGGCGGTGGCGCGGACGCCGCCGCGGTGGCGCCCGTGGAATTCAAGAAGCCCGAGCCGCCCAAGCCCGCGCCAGCACCGGTGAAGGCAAGTGGGGCTGGGGGCGAAGAAGGCGAGGAGGGCGAAGCCGCCGCTGCCGCCGACGCCCAGGACGATGATTTCGACGACGAAGGCAATCTGCCCTTGTCGGCCATGGAAGCGGCGCTGAAGCCGCAGGTCCTTGCGGCGCTGGATTCCATTGCCGGCCTCTACAAGAAGCTGGGCAAGCTGCAGGACGCATCCGTTGAAGCGGCGCTGGCCTCGGACGAACTTTCCAGCGGCCAGGAGCGCCGCTTCAAAAAGCTGCGCAATGAGACCATGGACCTGGTCAAGTCGCTCAAGCTCAACAACAACCGCATCGAAGCCCTTGTCGACCAGATGTACGGCATCAACAAGCGCCTGGTCGGGCTTGAGGGCAAGCTGCTGCGCCTGGCGGAAAGCCATGGCGTAGACCGTTCCGAATTCCTGAAACAGTATTTCGGCAATGAGCTCGATCCCAACTGGGCGCGCCGTGTAGGCCGCCTCACCGGCCTGGGCTGGCACGATTTCGTCACCGAGGAGCGCGACAAGATCAAGGCCATCCGGGACGAGATCCAGCAGCTCGCCCAGGAAACCCGCCAGTCGGTCTCGGAATTCCGCCGCAACGTCCAGACGGTGCAGAAGGGCGAGCGGGAATCCGGCGTGGCGAAAAAGGAAATGATCGAAGCCAATCTCCGGCTGGTCATCTCCATCGCCAAGAAATACACCAATCGCGGCTTGCAGTTCCTGGACCTGATCCAGGAAGGCAATATCGGCTTGATGAAAGCCGTCGACAAGTTCGAATACCGCCGCGGCTACAAATTCTCGACCTATGCCACCTGGTGGATCCGCCAGGCCATCACCCGCTCGATCGCCGATCAGGCGCGCACCATCCGCATCCCGGTCCATATGATCGAGACCATCAACAAGCTGGTGCGGACTTCGCGCCAGATGCTGCATGAAATCGGCCGCGAGCCCACCCCGGAAGAGCTGGCCGAACGCCTGGCCATGCCGCTGGAAAAGGTCCGCAAGGTGCTCAAGATCGCCAAGGAGCCGATCAGCCTTGAGACCCCGATCGGCGACGAGGAAGACAGCCATCTGGGCGACTTCATCCAGGACCCCAATGTGGTGCTGCCGATCGATGCCGCCATTCAGGCGAATTTGCGCGAAACCACCACCCGCGTTCTGGCAACGCTGACCCCGCGCGAGGAACGCGTGCTGCGCATGCGTTTCGGCATCGGCATGAACACCGATCACACGCTGGAGGAAGTGGGCCAGCAGTTCAGCGTCACCCGCGAGCGCATTCGCCAGATCGAGGCCAAGGCGCTTAGGAAGCTGAAGCACCCCTCGCGGTCGCGCAAGCTGCGGAGCTTCTTGGACAACTGATGCAGCTCACTCTGCTCAAGGGCAAAATCCACCGGGCCACGGTTACCCAGTGCGATCTCAACTATGAAGGCTCCATCTCGGTGGATGCCGCGCTGTTGGAGCGTTCCGGCATCCTGCCGCATGAGCAGGTGGACGTGCTCAACATCACCAATGGCGAGCGCTTTACCACCTATGCCATCCCCGCGCCCGCCGGCTCCGGCACCGTCGGGATCAACGGCGCCGCCGCCCGCCGGGCGCAAAAAGGCGATCTTGTCATCATCATCGCCTATGCTCGGATGGAAGAAGCCGAAGCCAGGAGCTTTGTCCCCCGGGTTGTGCTGGTGGACGCGGCCAACCGGCCGCAGGCGCCTTCCTTGCGCATACTGGAAACCTGAAGATTTTTTGACACCTTAAAAGACCAACCTCCAAAGACCATGCCCCGCCAAGACGACGAAAAATTCTCCAACCGATTGGATACGGCCGCCAAGGCGCGCGCCGAAATGCTGGCCAAGGCCAAGGCGCGCGTCGAAGCCGCCAAGGCAACCGCCGATCAGCGTGCCCAGGAACGCGCCGCCATCGCCAAGGCCCGCGACGAGCGGCAGACCAAGCGCGAAGAAGAAAAGCGGTTGGCCATTGAAGCGGCTGAATACGCCCGCCGGGACGAGGAAGAGCGCAAGCGACGGGAAGCGGAAGAGGCCAAAGCCGCCGCCGAGGCCAAAAAGCGCGAAGAGGCCGAAAAGCTGGTGCAGCTTTTGGCCGAGCAGAAGGCGGCCCGCGATGCGCGGTATGCAGCTCGCAAGGACCGCCAGAAGAAGAAGCGCTAGAGCGGGGCGTCTGTGCCGTGCTGGGCGAGCGTCCTGGTGGCACGCCTCCTGCGCGTCGCTTATGCTCCGCGCGTTCGCCGGGCAATCGCCTGTCGGCGATTGCTGATCCGGCTCACCCACAAAATTCCTCGCGCCTAAGTGCTGGCATATCGCAGGGAACTTTTGAGTTCCCGGCGAAAATCCGTTCCCAAAACGGGCGAATCTGAATTAGGCTTTTTGTGCGGGTAGAGCCTGGCTCCCCGCATTTTGGCCGCAACGGTGAGGCATACGTTGCGTCCTGGCCGTCGCGCTGAAGCTTCCCGCTTGGCCCGGCCTGACCGTCAACTGACCAAACGAGAAGGCATGGCCGCATGGCTTTTGTGGAAGACAAACAGTTCCGGTATCCGGCGGAAGAGGAATGTCTGGTGCGCCGGCTGGGGTCGGCGGTGATCGCCGCCTGGCCGCATCTGCCGCGAGAGGTCCAGCAAAAGATTTTCGACGAAGCCAAGATTGCCTGGGACCGGGAGCATTTCGTGTCCAAGCTCCCTGCCAAGCTGGATGCGATTATCCGGCGACGACATAGTTGAGCGGGTGGCCACGCATCCTCACTGTCATTCCCGGCCGGTGGGGCCTGGGTCGTTCGTACACTGCCGCTACGAACTCCCTCACACTCGCGATCGCTCGTGCTCGCCGGGATGACAGCGAGTTTGGATCAGAGGAAGGATGCCCCTTCCTACGCCAACGCCCCCAGCAGCACCATGACCAGGCCGATCACCGACACCGTCCACACCGCCGTGCGCGCCACCGGAATTCCGGCAGCATAGATCGGGACATAGACCAGCCGGGCCCAGAAATAGAGCTGCGCCCCCAGCGCGGTGGTGGTGCTGGTCTTGTTCAGCAGGGTGACCAGCAGCACCGCGGTCGCGAAATAGACAAAAGTCTCGCGGAAATTGTGGAAGGCGCGCAGCAAGCGGCCGGTGACGATTTTGACCGACGGCGCCGGTGCATCGCGCGGGCTGAGATTGTAGGGGAGGCCCTGGTCCTTGTTGGCCAGGGTGGTGGCGATGATTAGCTGCACAAGTCCCAGCACCACGCTCCAGCACAGCATCTGGATTTCCATCGAACCGGCAAAGATGTGCATGACGCCCCTCCTTCATCTTCCCGGGTCCATTATACGCCAAAAAGACAACAGGTCAGTCCAGCCGGTAATTGAAGCTCACCGATATCCGCTTGCCCCTGGCCCTGTTCGCCTCAACCCCATGGCGCAGCCAGCTTTCCCATAACAGAAGCAGGCCGGGCTTGGGCTCGACATCGACAAACAGCCGGTTTTCGCAGCGGGCATTGGGTTTTCTGGGCGGCGCTGCCATCATCATAGCCAGCCTGGGGTCCTCGAAGCGGATGGCGCCGCAATCGGGCGGCATCGCCACATAATAGGTGCCGCTGATCACGGAACGGGGATGGATATGCGGGGCATGGATGGCGTCCTTGTGCATAACATTGACCCAAAGGCTGTCGAGGCCAAGTTTGCGTCCGCCCAGCTCGAACTGAAGCTCGCGCGCGAACGTCCCGACATGCCTGGCGATCGCTGCTTCCAGTTCGGCGAAGAGGCTGGCGCGCCGCGGCAGGTCATTGAGCGAGGCGTAAGAGGTATAGCCGCCATAGCCATGCCGGCGCGACCAGCGTTGGCCGGCTGTGTCTTCGGCGGCGATGGCAAGACAGGTCCCCGCCAGGTCGCGGGGCGGCGCGATGCGTCCATGATACAGTCTTGTGACGAACAAGGATTCGGATTTGGACATCGGCTTTATGGTTAGCGAGTTATTGACCATTGGTCCGATAAGCTCGCGAAGCTGTCAAATCATGCTCTTCTCAAAAGGCTATCCGGGTCATGCATTCTGTTACCTCCAACCCTGTCACGGCCGCGGTCTTTGCCGCCTTGACCCTGCTTTTGTCCGGCTGCATTGCCTTTGATGCGATCGGCCGGATGGAGCAGACAGGGACGATCCTGGTCTCAGCCCAAGGCGATCTGACGGAATAATATCCTCCATGGCCGGCGTTGAGCCGACCATCCAACTTTCACGAAACGAAAAACGTTGGATGGGCGGGTTGTGAAGTTTACCCTCCGACCGCGCTTCGCGCGGTTCGGGGGGCCCGCCCATGGTGAGTTGTTCTAGAATCTATCCTTTCTTGCCCTGATCTCCCCAAAGGCCGCAACCGTGCCGGCCTTTTCCATGCCCAGACTTTTGCGGATTTCCGGCATGTCGGGCCTGAGGAACGGATTGGTCTTTTTTTCCAGCCCCAGTGTCGCCGGCACGGTCGGCCGGCCTGCCGCCCGCAGCGCATTCACCTCGTCCATCCGGGCCTGCAGTGCCCGGTTGCCGGGCTCCAAACTCAAGGCAAAGCGGCCATTGCTCTGGGTATATTCATGGCCGCAATAGATCCTTGTGTCGTCGGGCAGGGTCATCAGCTTGGACAGGCTGGTCCACATCATTTGCGGATCGCCCTCGAACAGCCGCCCGCAGCCCATCAGGAACAAGGTGTCGCCGGTAAAAGCATGGCCGTCGATGACAAAAGTGATGGCACCGCGTGTATGGGCCGGCACCTCCAGCACCTGGACCTTGCGACCGTCGAACGCCCAGCCTGACGCTTCATCGACGTCCACATCCAATCCGGGTATCCGCGCCCGGTCCTTGCCCGGCCCCACGATGGTCGCTCCGGTTTCCCGTTTCAGCTCCAGATTGCCGCCGCAATGATCCAGATGATGGTGGGTGTTGAGGATGTGGGTGAGGGTCCAACCCGTCTTGGCCAGGGCCTTGCGCACCGGCTCCGGTTCCGAGGGGTCCACCACGGCGCATTGGCGGCCCGATTTCACCAGATAGGCATAATTGTCGGACAGACAGGGGACGATTTCGATCTCAAGGGACATGGGGTTCTCCTGGACGAAAACTTAGCAAAATCACCGGCGGCGTCATAATCTGCTTCCATGCCGCAGGATGTGCGCGACCTCGCCGCCTTTTATGAAACGCCGCTGGGCCAGCTGGCGCACCGTGCCATTGCGCGCGAAATCCATGATCTCTGGCCCGACCTGCGCAACTACCGGGTGTTGGGCTACGGTTTCGCCATTCCCTATCTGCAGGCCTTCACCCGCACCGAGCGCACCATTGCCGCCATGCCGGCGCGCCAGGGCGTCATTTGCTGGCCCCACGACAAGAACGCGGCCTTGTTGTGCGAAGAAGATGCGTTGCCGTTTCCGGATCTGTTTTTCGACCGCATCCTGATCGTGCATGGACTTGAAGGGTCCGAAAGCCTGCGTGCGCTGCTCAGACAGCTTTGGCGGGTGCTGGCGCCGGAGGGGCGCATCCTGTTGATCGCTCCCAACCGCGCCAGTCTTTGGGCCCAGGTCCAGAGATCGCCGTTCGGCCATGGCCGTCCCTTTTCCCGCATGGAATTGGAAGGCCTGCTCAAGGATGCGGTGTTCGAGCCGGGCCGCTGGCGGCGCGCGCTGTTTGCGCCGCCTTTTGAGACCGTCACCGGTTCCGGCGCGGGCTGGGAGAAAGTGGGTTCGCGGCTGTTTTCCGGCATCGGCGGCGTACATGTGGTTGAGGCGGCCAAGTCGCTCTATGCCGCCGCGGCACCCAAATTGCCGGTGGGTGCCAAGGTGGCGCTCAAGACGGCGCAGGGTGAGCTGCGGCGCGCGTCACGCGCGTGAGCAGGTCCAGTGGACCTGCGAAAGCAGCGAACGCCGCAGCGGCACGCGTTCAAGCGTGCCGCGAGGCCGGGCCAGGGGGCACGCGGCTGTCCGGGATCCAGAGTGCCACTTGCCCGGCCTCGCCCGCCCTCCGTTCGTTCTCACGAGGGCGGGCTCGGCATGGCCGCTCGCCCAAGCTGGCTTAGCTTTTCTTAGTGAGCGCAGCGAGCTTAGAAAAGCTTGCCCTAGGCGAGCGTCAGCGAGCATGCGCGGCGTAGCCCTTCGCTTACGCTCCGGGCGTTCGGCACTCAAATCGGTCCACCGGACCGATTTGCCCGGCAAGCCGGTCGTGCCTCACCGCTCGAAATGGTCCACTGGACCATTTCGTTCGCCTTCGGCGAACCGCTCTAAACCTTCTTCAACAAAAACACCCCGCCCTGGGCGAACAGGTTGGGGCCCATATAGCCATGGGTCAGGCTCTCCGGCTTCATCGACGAGGTGGTGCCATTGTCGTTCAAGGCATGCGCCTCGACGATGGTGGCGCTGCATTCCTTCGCCAGGTCGACAAAATCCGCCAAGGTGCAGAGATGGATGTTGGGCGTGGCCCACCAGGCATAATCCAGCGCATGGGTGCGCGGCATGCGGCCGCCACGCAGCAGCGACAGCCGCACTTTCCAATAGCCGAAATTGGGCAGTGAGATGGCAACGCGCCGGCCGATGCGCAGCAGATGCTCCATCACCAGCCGCGGTTTTTCCGTGGCCTGAATGGTCTGGGACAGGATCACCGCATCGAACACCTGGGCGGGATAGTCCACCAGGTCGGTATCGGCATCGCCCTGCACCACCGCCAGCCCCCGTGCCACACAGGCATTCACATTGGCCTGGGAAATCTCGATGCCGCGGCCGTCGACATTCTTGGCCTTGAGATGTTCCAGCAGGGCGCCGTCGCCGCAGCCCACATCCAGCACCCGCGCGCCGGGTCGGATCATGGCGGCAATCGCCGCCAAGTCGGGACGCAATTCGCTCATACCAGATCCTGGGCCGCGTGGTTGAGGAAGCCGCGCACCGTGGCAAACATTTCCGGCTCGTCCAGCAGGAATGCATCATGGCCCTTGTCGGTCTTGATCTCGACAAAGCTCACCTGGGCCGCCACCGCATTCAGGGCATGGGCGATGCGTTTGTTCTCCACCGGCGGAAACAGCCAGTCGCTGGTGAAGGAGATGATGCAGAACCGCGCCGAGTTCAACCGGAACACGTCCGACAGCTGCCCGCCATGTTCCTCGGCCAGGTCGAAATAATCCATGGCCCGGGTGATGTAGAGATAGGAATTGGCATCAAAGCGGTCGACGAAACTCGCGCCCTGGTGATGGAGATAGGATTCGATCTGAAAATCCGGGGTGAACTGGAAAGACAAAGCCTCGCGGTTCTGAAGCGCGCGGCCGAATTTTCTCTGCAGCGCCATCTCCGAGACATAGGTGATATGGGCGGCCATGCGTGCCACAGCCAGTCCCTTGGAGGGTCTGGTGTCGTGCAGCTGGTATTCGCCGGCCTTCCAATCGGGATCGGCCATGATCGCCTGGCGGCCCACTTCATGGAAGGCGATGTTCTGGGCGCTGTGGCGCGCGGCGCAGGCGATCGGCACCACCGCCCGCACACAATCGGGATAGGAGGCCGCCCATTGCAGCGCCTGCATGCCACCCATCGAGCCGCCCACCACCGCCAGCAATTTGTCGATGCCCAGATGCTCGACCAGGCGCTTTTGTGCCCGCACCATGTCGCGAATGGTGACCAGGGGAAAATTCAAGCCATAGGGCGCGGCCGTCGCGCAATCGACCTCGGCCGGGCCGGTGGACCCCATGCAGCCGCCCAGGACATTGGCGCAGATCACAAAGAAGCGGTCGGTGTCGATCGGCTTGCCCGGTCCCACCATGGTGGTCCACCAGCCGGGCTTGCCGGTGATGGGATGGTCGGATGCCACGAACTGGTCGCCGGTCAAGGCATGGCAGATCAGGATGGCATTGCTCTTTTGTATGTTCAGCGCGCCATAGGTCATATAGGCGACTGTAAAAAGCGGCAGCGTACGGCCGCAGTCCAGCGGCAACGGCGTCTCGAAGGTGACGGCCATCCCGACATTCGCCGATGGCGTGGTCACCGGGCGCAGGAAACGAGGAGCCTCGGTCATCCCTAAATCCTTGAAACGCCGTAGCTAAGGCTCACACAAGGGGAAGTCAACGAAGGGCCCAGGGAATAGCAGCCCTGCTTTGCTTTTATGACGGCCCCGCCCTATCAATACCGCCCTTTTTTTATGGGGCGGTCCGGCTTACGCCTAACGCCCTTTTTGAGCGCCTTAGCTTCAGCCATGAGTCCGACACCCAAGCCAGGCATTCTGGAGATATCCCCCTATGTCCCCGGGCGTTCCGCTGCACCCGGCGCGGCCAAAGTGTGCAAAATGTCATCCAACGAGTCCCCCTTGGGCCCATCGCCCCGGGCGTTGGCGGCGCTGGACGAGGCCAAGGCCAGCCTGTCGTTTTATCCGGAAGGTTCGGCGCGGCTGCTGCGCGAAGCGATCGGTTCGTTCTTTGGCCTGGAGCCATCGCGCATTGTGACATCCGGCGATGGTTCCGATTTCCTTCTCACCGTGCTGGCCAACGCCTATTTGCGCCCCGGCGATGAGGTGATCTTCAGCGAGCACGCCTTCCTGGTGTTCAAGATCGCCACCTTGGCCAATAGCGCCGTGCCGGTGATGGTGCCGGAGAATACCACCAACAACGGCATCAAGGTCGATGTCGACAAGATGCTGGCGGCACTCACGCCCAAGACGCGGATGGTCTATATCGCCAATCCCAACAACCCCACCGGTTCCTTCCTCACCGTCGCGGAAATGGCGCGACTGCATGCCGGCCTGCCCGAACATGTGCTCTTGGTGATCGACGCGGCCTATAGCGAATATGTCACCGCCAAGGACTATGAAGCGGGTATGGAAATGTCGCGGCAGTTTTCCAATGTGGTGATGACCCGCACCTTCTCAAAACTCTATGGCCTGGCGGGCTTGCGGATCGGGTGGATGCATGCTTCGCCGCAAGTGTGCGACGCGGTCAACCGCATCCGGGGGCCGTTCAACACCACCCTGATGCAGCAGCTGGTCGGCGTGGCCGCGCTGAAGGACCGCGACCATTTCTGGGCGGCGGTCCGGCATAACAACCAGTGGCTGCCCTGGATCGCCGCCGAAATCCGCAAGTGCGGCCTTCGGGTGGACGACAGCGCGGCCAATTTCGTTCTGATTCATTTCCCCAAAGGGGAAAAAAGTGCTTCCGCGGCGGATGCCTTCCTGATGCAGCATGGCGTCATCCTGCGTGGAGTGGCAAATTATGGCCTGCCTGATTGCCTGCGCATGACGGTGGGTACGCAAGAGCAAAACCGGCTGGCGGTCTCTCTTATCCAGCAGTTCATGGCAGCGTAAGATGCAAAGAATGAAAAAGATCGCCATCATCGGCCTGGGGTTGATCGGCTCCTCCATCGCGCATGCGGTGCGGCGGGCCAATCTGGCGGCCGAAATCGCGGGCCATGATGCCAGCGCCGACGTCCTGGCGCGGGCAGGCGTGCTGGGTCTCTGCAATCATCTTCATGCCGAAGCGGCGGCGGCGGTCCGGGACGCCGATGTGGTGATTCTTTGCACGCCTGTCGGGGCCTATAAGACAATCGCCCAACAGGTCGCGCCGCATTTGAAGCCCGGCGCCATCCTGTCGGACGTGGGCTCGGTCAAGAGCGCGGTGATCCGTGACGTGAGTCCCTTTGTGCCAAAGGGTGTGCATTTCATTCCCGCCCACCCCATCGCCGGCACCGAATTCTCCGGCCCGGAAGCCGGTTTTGCCAGCCTGTTCGATGGCCGCTGGACCATCCTGACGCCGGTTCGCGGCAGCGATCCGGCGGCCGTGGACCGGCTGAAAAATTTTTGGACAGCGCTGGGCAGCCAGGTCGATGTGATGAATGCGGGTCATCACGACCTGGTGCTCGCCATCACCTCGCACCTGCCGCATCTGATTGCCTACAATATCGTGGGCACCGCGCATGACCTGGAAAAGGTCACCGAAGGCGAAGTGATCAAATACTCCGCCAGCGGCTTTCGCGATTTCACCCGCATCGCCGCGTCCGATCCCACCATGTGGCGCGACGTGTTCTTGAACAATCGCGATGCGGTGCTGGAAGTGCTGGGCCGCTTTAATGAGGATTTGAGCCAGTTGCAGCGGGCGGTGCGCAATGGCGACGGTCATACCTTGTTCGACTGGTTCACCCGCACCCGCGCCATACGCCGCGCCATTGTCGATACCGGCCAGGACGTGCCCAGCTTCGGGCGCCTGCCCTTCCAGGTCTATATTCCGCCGAAGAAGCGCAAAGGCGCGGCCAAGAAAAAGAAAACCGCCGCCAAGGCGAAAAAAAAGCCGGCAGCACGCAAGACGAACGCCAAGCGTCGCGCCCGCTAATACAGCGGCGACAGGCGCCAGACCGGCGACAAGGCTGCGAGCAGGCCGTTGGACAGTTTTGCCTTCCCACCCTGATCCCGCCAGTGCCGGGCGACATCCGGCCAGGTGGCTTCTCCGCGCAACAGCGGCAGCAGCAAATCCGCCTTGTTCAGGGTGACATAGAGTTGGAGATTGCCCAGGCTCGCATGATCGAGTTGCAGGTCATCGGTTCGGAACATCAGGTCGAGATCGCTGCCATCGGGATCGCGGCGCATGTGGAACTGCAGGCGGCCAATGGCGAAGCTGTTGCCGTCCAGATCCACGATATCGAGATCGAAGTGGCTCAATCCCTTGGCGTCCAGGATGCTGCTGCCGCGCATGGTCGCGGGCAGGAAGGTGGCGTGCTGCTCTTTGCCGTTCGACCAGCTCCAGCGCACATCCTGGTTTCCAGCCGCCTCATAGACGACCTGCCTGCGACCATAGGTCAGCGCGTGCAGCGCGAATTTCTCGCTGGTCCAGGCAAAGGGACCGTGCGCGCCCGCGCCCTGGACGCGAAAGTTGGTGAAGCTGGCATCCAGGCGGAAGGGAAAACCACCGACCGTCACGGCGTTCCAGTCCAAGGTCACGCCTGGAAAAGCCTCATGTCCCTTGAGAGCGGCAAGTCTTTTCTCGAACGCGCCCGCTGCCATCTTCCAATAAATCATGGTGGCAATGGCCAGCAGCAGGAACAGGCTGATAGGGGCGTAAAGCCAGAAGCGGCTGGAATATTTGAACACTGACGCTAGCCGCACTTCGAATAGCCGCAAGACAAACAGGAATCGCAGCCTTCCAGCCTGATAAAGCTGGCATCGCCGCAACGCGGGCAGAAGCGGGCGCGCGCGCCCTCGACCGGGATTTTCGCGTCCGGAAAGATGCTGGGACCGCGGCTTCCCAGAAAGCCGATATCGACCATATGGCGCTCGATCACTTCGCCGATGGCGGCGAGCAGCGAGGGCACATAGCGGCCGCTCATCCATTGTCCGCCGCGCGGATCGAAAATCGCCTTCAACTCGTCCACCACAAAGGAGACATCGCCGCCGCGCCGGAACACCGCCGAGATCATGCGGGTCAAGGCCAGCGCCCAGGCATAGGCTTCCATATTCTTGGAATTGATGAAGATCTCGAAAGGCCGCCGCCGCCCGTCCTTTTCGATGTCGTTGATGGTGATGTAGAAGGCGTGGTCGCTGTCCAGCCATTTGATCTTATAGGTGCGCCCCGGCAATTCTTCCGGCCGGTCCAAGGGCCTCGTCATATAGACCACGCCGCCTTTTTCCGTTCGGGTTTCGAACCGGGGCGCGGGCGCCGGCAAAGGCAGTTCCGGTTCCGGCGGCTCGGCCGAGATCACAGCCTCCACGGGAATGGCGTGCTTGGGTTCCTCGACCGACAAGACCGATCCTGTCACCGCATTGGGGCGATAGGTGGTGCAGCCTTTGCATCCCATCTCATAGGCTTGCAGATAGACATGGGAGAAGTCCTCGAAGGAGATCGCGGCCGGGACGTTGATCGTCTTGGAGATGGCGCTGTCGATGAAAGGCTGGGCGGCGGCCTGGACCGCAAGGTGGTCCGCGGGCGCGATCGTCTGGGCATTGACGAAATACTCCGGCAGTGCGGCATCCTGGCCGAACTTGGCGCGGAAGGCGCGCACGGCATAATCCTCGACCATTTCCTCGCGCCGGCTGCCATCGGGCATCAGGATCTTGCGCGTGTAGCTGAAAGCGAAAACCGGTTCGATGCCGCTGGAGACATTGCCTGCGAACAGCGAAATGGTGCCGGTGGGCGCGATCGAGGTCAAAAGCGCATTGCGGATGCCGTATTGGGCGATGGCGTTATAGATATCCGGCGGCAGGGCCTGGATATGGGGCCGCGCCAGATACGGATTCATGTCGTAAAGCGGGAAGGGGCCTTTTTCCTTGGCCAACTCCACACTGGCGCGGTAGGCGGCGCGGCTGATGGCCGAAAGCCACATCTTGATCAGTTCCAGACTCTCCGGCGAGCCATAGCGGACCCGGCAGAAGATCAAGGCGTCGGCCAGGCCCGTCACCCCCAGCCCGATGCGGCGCTTGGCGCGGGCTTCGTGTGCCTGGGCCTCCAAGGGGAAGCGTGACACATCGATGGCATTGTCCATCATGCGCACGGCATCCGTCACCAGCCGTTCCAGCGCCTCCATATCCAGCGCCGCGTTCTTCTCAAAGGGCCGGCGCACCAGCTTCGCCAGGTTGATGGAGCCCAACAGGCAGGCGCCATAGGGCGGCAGCGGCTGTTCACCGCACGGATTGGTGGCGGCGATGGTCTCGCAATAGCCGAGATTGTTTTCCTGGTTGATGCGGTCGATGAAGATCACCCCCGGCTCGGCATAATCGTAAGTCGAGCGCATGATGGTGTCCCACAAGGCCTTGGCCCTGACCGTGCGATGGGTCTTGTCGCCGAAACGCAAGCCCCAGTCGGCATCGGCTTTCACCGCCGCCATGAAGGCATCGCTCACCAGTACCGACAGGTTGAAGTTGGAAAGCCGCCCCGGCGTGCGCTTGGCGGCGATGAATTCCTCGATGTCGGGATGATCGACGCGCAAGGTCGCCATCATGGCGCCGCGGCGCGAGCCGGCGCTCATGATGGTGCGGCACATGGCGTCCCACACATCCATGAAAGAGACTGGGCCGGACGCATCCGCGCCCACGCCCGCCACGGCCGCGCCCTTGGGCCGCAGGGTGGAAAAGTCATAGCCGATGCCGCCGCCCTGCTGCAGGGTCAGCGCCGCCTCGCGCAAGGCAGCGAAAATCCCATCCATCGAATCCTCGATGGT
>DATBCP010000426.1:0-7455 GCA_036270435.1 Rhizomicrobium sp.
TATCTCATCCTCCGCACGGACTTATGAACATGTTTGCCTGGTGACCATATTTGCCGGGCCTTGTGTCCGGCGTTAACTTTTCACAAATCTGCCATCTCCGGCTGCGCCGCGCCGGCTTTCCCTGGACGGACGAATAGACGCACGATCGGAACGAACCGGGAATGGCGGTTCCGTGCTTAATCCGCCGTTAAGACCATCCTGATAGAAAATTGCGCGAATAACGGCCGGTTTTATGGCCAATGCAGAACGCATGGGGCAAGAGCAAGTGGGGCTTACCGCACACGATATGAGCGATATGGGCCGATTGGCCCAGCTCGCCATGAATCCGCAAGCCGGCGCGAGCCGCGAGGAAATCTACCTCGCCGTCGCTTCGCTCTATCGCATCCAGGGCGCGGGCTTGAACGAGCGCGAACGCGAGCTGATGCGCGAAATCCTGCGCCGGCTGACATTGGATGTGGAGATGGCGATCCGCATCGCCCTGGCCCAGCGCCTTGCCGATGACACCACGGTCCCGCACGATCTGATCCTGCTTCTGGTGGACGACCGCATTGAAGTCGCGCGCCCCCTGATCCTCAATTCGCCGCTGCTCACCGAGACCGACGTCCTCAAGCTGATCGCCCAGTGCGGCGTGGCGCATCAGGAAGCGGTGGCGGCCCGTCCCCATATCGGCATTCCCGTCACCGATGCCCTGGCCAGGTCCGAAAACGAGTCGGTGCTGATGGCCCTGGTGCGCAACGCCACCGCCAAGATTTCGGACTCCGGCTATCGCACCCTGGTGGACAAGTCACGCGCCCTGACCGGCTTGCAAGAACCTTTGGTCCACCGCTCCGACATGCCGCCGCAATTGGCCGCCAGCATGTGCGACTGGGTGTCGGATGCGCTGAAAACCTTCATCACCGCCAACTACCGCATGACACCGATCGGCGTGCAGGCCCATCTGGGCGAGGCCACGCGCATGGTCAAGATTCCGCCGCCGCCACCCAAGGAGACGCCGGCCGAAAGCGCGCAGAAGCTGATCGACAAGCTCGCCGCCAGCGGCCAGCTCAAGACGGGCTTCCTGATGCGGGTGTTGAGCCAGGGCCAGATGGATCTGTTCGAACTTGCCTTTGCGCGGCTGTTGGAACTCGACGTCGCCAGCTTCCGCAACATTTTCTACAATGGCGGGGCGCGCAATGTGGCGCTGGCCTGCCGTGCCACGGGCATCGATCGCGCCGTTTTCGCCACCGTGTTCAACCTGTCGCGCCAGGCGCGTGGTCTTTCGGCGTCGCTGGGGCCGGCCGACTTCCAGGCCGTGGATTCGATCTTTTCCGGCTTCATGCGCCAGGCCGCGCTGGATGAGCTGCGCGGCACGAACGTCTCGGCCTAGCTGCCCCCTTCCGATCCGCCCCTCTCCCGCCCAGGGCAAAATCCCTGCGGCGCGGGGCGCTTCCATCCGGGAAAATCAGGCTCTAGGTTATCGCCATGACCAAGCTGCATTTCACCGGCGTACCCCATGCGCAGGAGGCCATTGCCGATTTGCGCCAACGCTATGGCGACAGCGGGCCCGACAGGTGCGAGATCGTGGTGGCGCTGGGTGGCGACGGCTTGATGCTGCAGACGCTGCACGCCTTCACCGGCCGCAAGGTGCCGATCTACGGCATGAACCGGGGCACGGTCGGCTTCCTGATGAACGAATATCACCAGGACGATCTGCTCGAGCGGCTTGCGGCCGCCGAACGCGCCGTCATCCATCCCTTGAAGATGACGGCGCACAGCCAGGCGGGCGCGGTGGACGCGCGCGCCTTCAACGAAGTCTCGCTGCTGCGCGAGGCGCGCCAGGCCGCCAAGATCCGAATCCTGGTGGACGGCCGGCCGCGCATCTCCGAACTGATCTGCGACGGGGTTCTGGTGGCGACGCCGGCGGGCTCAACCGCCTACAATCTCTCCGCCCATGGCCCGATCCTGCCCATCGGCGCCGATCTTCTGGCATTGACGCCGATCTCGGCCTTCCGGCCCAGGCGTTGGCGCGGCGCGCTGTTGACTCATCGCGCGCGCGTGCGCTTCGAAGTCCTGGAAAGCGACAAACGCCCGGTGAGCGCGGTGGCGGACGATTTCGAAGTGCGCGACGTAACCGCGGTGGATGTGATGGAGGATCGCAGCCTCTCCATGACCCTGCTCTATGATGCCGGCCACAATCTGGACGAACGCATCCTGGCCGAGCAGTTTTCGGATTGAGGCCCGTTCGCCTTGGCGCGTGAGCGTCAATGAGACCGCGCACCGCGAGGAAAATCTATTCGAGTGCGAATGGTAGTTACACCTATTCTCTCCGGAGCCCTTTGTGTGGTCACAATTACGCCGGACGGCAAAGTCAAAGCCAAACTTATTGACACTTACAATGACTAGCATTTGACAGGCGCGCAATTGGCACGGGAATTTCGGGCAAGAATTCCCGGGACACGATACTTATTGAGACAGAATTCGATCGGTGTTTTCGCCCGGCAGCTCGCCCAAGCTCGCGGCGTTGGCTTAGCTTTTCTTGTGAGAAGAGCGAACTAGAAAAGCTTGCCCTATGCGAGCGCTTGCGAGCATGCGTCGCTCGAAACGGTCCACTGGACGTCCATACGCTGTCGCTAGGGACCGTTCGCCCAAGTGGGCGAACCGCTCCTTACCCTATGACAATCTCAATCGTGTCGCTTGGAGTCCCCAAACTTTTCCAAACTCGTTAGCACCTTGGTGTGATGGTCAGAAGGCACTCTTGTGAGTGTCATTGCCCGCTATGGCGGGAACGGCCAAATACACGCCGGCATTGGACGGGCTGCGCGCGCTTTCCGCCTTCGCGGTGGTCCTGTTCCACTGTCACCATCCCTATTTTTCCGCAGGCGACCGCGGCGTGGACGTTTTCTTTGTGCTCTCGGGATTTCTCATCACCCGCATACTGCTGAGCCAGGAAAAGATCGACCTCCGTGCATTCTGGTCCGCCAGGATCCGCCGTCTGGTTCCAGCGCTGTTGGTGGTCGCCGCGGCTTGCCTCATCGCGGCGCCGATTTTCGCAATTGGCGAGGCCGTGACCTTGAGGGAAACCGTCTACGCCCTGAGCTATACAATGAATTTTGCCATGGCGGCCGGTCATCGATCCAATCCGCTATTGCATACCTGGTCGCTGGCCCAGGAGATGCAGTTCTATCTCCTATGGCCACTCCTGGTGCCGGCGCTGGCGCGGGCCAAACATCCCCGCGCAATTCTATTGCTGGTTTGGTTGTTGATGACGTCGGCACGGACGGTCATCGCATCATTCGATGGACACTTTGCCTATTGCTCCCCGCTCATGCATGCATCGGGCCTGATCTTGGGCGCGCTCATCTGCTTTTGCCGACCTTCTCCAAAGCTTTTGGGCCTTTCCGGAATGGGCCTTATCGGCGCAGGTTTGGCAATCGGTGACAGCCAAGCGGCAGCCAGTTACGGGATCGCGCTCACAGAGATCGGCGCCGCGCTCTTGATTGCCGATATCGTGGCGAACGCGTCCATCAACAAGCGCATCTTGTCTGCACCGCTGCTCGTGGGTGTCGGTCGCATCTCTTACGGCATCTATCTATGGCATTTTCCCTTGGTGATGTTGCTGGACCCCTTTCCGTGGGCCAAGATCGTTGTCGTTCCCCTGGCGTCGGTCCTTCTGGCTTGGGTCAGCGACCGCTTTATCGAATCGCAGTTCCGTAACCGGGACAGGCGCATCCCGGCCGAAAAGTTTTCGAATTAAAGCTGCCAGGTCGATCTCATCCGATAGCGGTTGGAGGTCGAAGAGCTGAACATGTCTATCGGGACAGTTGGCAGGCATCCGAGGCTCCAAGCCAAGGGCGCGTTTCCACGCCGCCGCGCCTGAGCCCCCCAGGCGCGCGCTTGTCCCGCCCACGGCTTGACTTGCGAACCACGACCATGAACTCTGGCGCAAACAACAAGAGCCGAAAATGGCGGGGGACATCGAGACCCGGGTTGTGGCCAAGGCGTTCTGGCGCATCCTGCCGCTATTGCTGGCGGCTTATCTCGCCTCCTATCTCAACCGGGTGAATATCGGCTTTGCCAGCGGCATGACCCGCGACCTTGGCCTGACGGCGAGCGCGTATGGATTGGGTGCCGGGCTTTTCTTCGTCGGCTATTTCGTCTTCGAGATCCCCAGCAACCTGGCGCTGGTGAGGTTCGGCGCCCGCCGCTGGCTTGCCCGCATCATGGTCAGCTGGGGCCTGCTGTCCATGGCGATGGCCCTGGCCAGCGGCACGGCCAGCTTCATGGTGCTGCGCTTCCTGGTCGGGGCGGCCGAGGCAGGGTTTTTCCCCGGCGTGATCCTCTACCTCGCCACCTGGTTTCCGGCCGCCTGGCGGGCGCGCATGACCGCGGCCTTTATGGTGGCGATTCCTGTCTCCCTGGCGTTGGGCGGTCCGCTCTCCAACTGGATCATGCAGGCCACCACCGGCGTTTGGGGGCTGAAGCCCTGGCAATGGCTGTTTGTCTTGGAGGGATTGCCGACGGTCCTGCTGTCGCTGGCGATCCTGTTCTTCCTGCCGGGCCATCCGGGCGAGGCAACCTTCCTGACGGATGAGGAGAAAGCTTGGCTGCAAACCACCTTGGCCGGGGAAGAACGCAGCATCCGCGCCCGCCATGACATCGGCGGGTTGGCGGCCCTGAAGGACCGCCGCGTGCTGGCGCTGTCCTTCATCTATTTTGCCAACATCACCGCCAATCTGGGCATCGCCTTCTTCCTGCCCCAGATCATCAAGGCAATGGGCGCCAGCGATGTGCAGGCCAACACCATCTCGGCCGTTCCCTTCGCCTTCGGCATCTTGGGTGTCATGCTGTTCGGCTGGCTGGCCGACCGGGTCCAGGCGCACCGCCGGGCCCTTGTCGTCGCCACCTTGGTGATCTCCGCCGCCGGCCTGGCCGGCGCGGGATTGTTGGGCCCGTCCTATGCCGCCGTGGCCTTGATCGCCCTGGCCAATTTCGGCATTTACGGCCTGAAAGGGCCCTTTTGGCCCCTGCCGTCCATGTTTCTCACCGGCACCGCCGCGGCAGGCGGCATCGCCCTGATCAATTCCGTGGGCAATCTCGGCGGCTTTGTCGGGCCCTTCATCCTGGGCACTGTGAAGGACGCCACGCATAGCTATAGCATCGCGCTCTATGTGCTGGCGGGCTTTGCGGCGGCGGCGGCACTGGTTACGGTATTGCTCCACACGCCAAGCACGGTCCCCGGCGATCCGCCTCGCGCGTGATCCGGCGGTTTTGGCGATTGAGACCCTGCCGCCCCTGCGTCAAGATCAGGCGTTCCAAATCCGGACCAAGCATTCATGACAGCAAAACTTTCCCCCCAGGAAATTCCAGAAGGAAATTCCGGGCCCGGCGCCATGGACGCGACTGCTCGCCCGGGTTGAACCTTCACGAAAGCTTAAGATGAAATGCGCTAAATGACAGCCAGTCAGTTCGCTCCGGGGGGAGTGCCGGCGGGTCGTGGGAGCATGAGCGAATACCGTTTTGACCGGCTCAAGGTGCTTGTGGTGGACGACAACGTCCACATGCGCAAGCTTGTCATCACCATTCTCCAGGCCTTTGGCGTCAACCAGATCGCCGAAGCCGAAAGCGCCGACCGCGCCTGGCAGTCCTTGCGCGACTCCAATCCGGACGTCATCGTGCTGGACTGGGTGATGGAAGGCATGTCGGGCATCGAGCTGGTCCGCCTGATCCGAAGCAATCCCCAGGCGCCCAACCCCTTTGTGCCGGTGATCATGCTGACCGGCCATACCTCGCTGGAGCATGTGCGCGAAGCGCGCGATGCCGGCATCAACGAGTTCATCGCCAAGCCGGTCTCGGTCAAGACCATGATGTCCCGGCTGGTCGCGGTGATCGAGCATCCCCGCCCCTATTTGCGCACCGGCAGCTATTTCGGACCCTGCCGCAGGCGCCGCAACACCCATGAATATCAAGGACCCGAACGGCGCAGCGAACGATCCAACGTCTCGAATCCGGAACTGGTATGATGTCGATATCAAGCTCCTGGCGAATTCGAAACCGCGACACCAGGCAGGCAGCGGAGTAGGCCATGGCGCGCAAGCAACCGATCGAGCTCTTCATGCCGCCCAACATGCTCAAGGCCAAGGTGGGCGGCGGGTTGGGCGGTCCCGACGTGGCGGCGATGAAGCGTGCCGACGAAGCGATGACGGCGCTGGAAAGCGAATTCGCCGGTTGGATCGCCCAGGACGTGAAGGCGCTGACCGCCGCCCGGGCCGGCTATGCCGGAACACAAGACGCGGCGGCCCGCAATGCCTTGCTGCGCACCGCTCATGACATCAAGGGTCAGGCGGCGATCTTCAACTATCCTTTGGTCGCCCGGGTCGCGGGCTCACTGTCACGCATGATCGGCGAGTTGCCCGCGACGGCCGCCATTCCGCTCCAGCTGGTGGATGCGCATGTCGACGCCATCCTGGTGATCCACAAGAACAAGCTGCAGACGACCAACGACAAGGTCGCCCAGGCGTTATGCGCGGAATTGGAAGCGCGGGTGGATGAAGCGCTGGCGGCGGCGAGGAAGAAATAGCCCGCATTCCGGTTTCCGGCGCGTGATGTCTGGCAAGGCAATCCGATGCCGCAATCCATGGAACCACGGAACGAACACCCACCTTGGGCCGTTTTTGTCGATGGTTTCGGGAGCAGGATGTCATGACGAATCAAAGTCTCCTCGCGATCCTGGTGGTCGGCTTCATTGCCGGATGGCTGGCCGGCCATATTGTGCGTGGCGCCGGATTGGGCGTCGTCGGCGACGTGGTTGTCGGCATCCTGGGCGCCTTCATCGGCGGATGGCTGCTGCCTCGACTTAATATTCATCTCGGTCTTGGCACCCTGGCCGTGGTCGCCAATGCCACGATTGGGGCCGTCGTGCTTCTCTTGTGCATTCGCCTCGTTCGGGGCGGCGGATGGCGAAGCCGCTGGGGTGGCGGCTGGTGAATTCCGGTGGCCCGGAGATAGCTCGAATTCCGTGCGCACCGCCGCTATTCGCGCGAGATCAATTTGCGTGAGGACTGGCGCGGATATTTGTGGCAAGGGCGCTTTGCGTCTATCCCTATGGATGACAATTACCTGCTGGCCTGCGCACGCTATGTGGAGCTGAATCCGGTGCGGGCCCGACTGGTGACGCGGGCACGGGACTGGCGCTGGTCAAGCGCGCGGGCGCATCTCAAGGGCCAGGATGACACGCTCCTTCTCGTGTCACCGCTGCTGGAGCGCATCGCGGACTGGAAGGCGTTTCTTGAGGAATGCCCGGCCGGGGACACGGGGGAGGCGATCCGCGCTTCAGAGCGCACGGGCCGGCCTCTGGGCGATAAGACTTTTATCCGCAAACTGGAAAGGAAGCTGGACCGTACATTGATGCGTCAAAAACCAGGCCCTAAATCGGCTGTCAACGCCGATCAACCGAAGCTCTTGTGAACTGAATTAAGT